>DASZZA010000319.1:0-3465 GCA_035545135.1 Lacipirellulaceae bacterium
CATATCGAAAAAGCGCGACGGCGGTGAGCTGACCGAGGACGAAATCGGTTCGCTCGTTGCCGGCTATGTGCGCGGGGAAGTGCCTGATTACCAGATGGCCGCCTGGGCGATGGCCGTGTACCTGCGCGGGATGACCGTGGCCGAAACGGCCGCGCTGACCGAGCACATGCTGCACTCGGGCGTTACGTTCGAGTGGCCGGAGGGCGAGTCGCCGAAAGTGGATAAGCATTCAACCGGCGGCATTGGCGACAAGGTTTCGCTGCCATTGGCACCGCTCTTGGCTTGTTGCGACTTGCAAGTGCCGATGATTTCCGGGCGCGGGCTGGGGGCGACTGGCGGCACGCTCGACAAGCTGGATGCCATCCCCGGCTTCCGCACGAATCTCGACACGGCTGAATTTCAGCAGATCTGCCGCGATGTGGGTTGCGTCATCAGCGGCGCAACGGCCGATCTGGTGCCGGCCGACCGCAAGCTTTACGCGCTGCGCGACGTGACGGGAACGGTGCCATCGATCCCGCTGATAACGGCGAGCATCATGAGCAAGAAGCTGGCCGAGGGGCTCGACGCGCTGGTGCTCGATGTGAAGCATGGAACGGGGGCGTTCATGAAAACGCTCGACAACGCCCGCGCGCTGGCCCGTTCGATGGTCGATTGCGGCAAGCGAATGGGTGTGCCCACCGTGGCGCTCGTGACCGATATGAACCAACCGCTTGGCCGCATGGCAGGGAACGCAAACGAAGTGAACGAGTCGGTCGATGCACTCGTAGGCAAGGGCCCGGACGATTTGATGGAAGTGACGCTGCAAC
The DNA here is from genome assembly GCA_035545135.1 of Lacipirellulaceae bacterium. GTDB lineage: Bacteria > Planctomycetota > Planctomycetia > Pirellulales > Lacipirellulaceae > JABDGM01. The sequence continues at coordinate 807 of DASZZA010000319.1, forward strand.
TTGGCGCGGAGTTGCTCGTGCTGGCGAAGCGCGAGGCGTCGACGGCCGCGGCGCGTAAACGGCTGGAAAAGGCGATTTCGTCCGGCGCTGGACTGGAAAAGTTCCGCGAGATGGTGGCTGCCCAGGGCGGCGACCTTGATGCACCGCGGCCAGTCGCGCCGCCACACGATATCGACAGTCCCTGGGACGGCTACGTGACGCACATCGACACCGAGCGACTTGGTTATGTCGTGATCAACCTGGGCGGCGGCCGGCGCCAACTGGGCGACAAGCTGGACCTATCGGTCGGCTTCGAAATGCTGGCGCGGTTAGGCGACAAAGTTGAAACTGGTCAGCCGCTCGCTCGGATCTTCGCTGGGGAGGATGCGGTTCACCACAGCAAGCGCGATTTTCTGGCGGCCATTACAGTGGGCGACGAGGCGGCGGAGCCATCGCCGCTGATTGTCGAACGGATTTCGTAGTGCGAGAGCGCGGAGCAAGCTCCGCCGCTAAATGGCGATGAACGATCAAGAAGTAAATGAGTTGGTTCGGGCGGCGCTTGAAGCGCAACAGCGCGCGTATTGCCCGTTTTCCAACTTTCCCGTGGGGGCAGCGCTACGCACTAAGAGTGGGCGGATTTTTCAGGGCGTGAATGTGGAGAATATTTCGTTCGGACTCACCAATTGCGCAGAACGTGTGGCGGTTGGGGCCGCCGTAGCGGCGGGTGAGCGTGAGTTTACGGCGATTGCAATTGCGAGCCGTGGGGGGGTCACGCCATGTGGCGCCTGCCGACAGGTGTTGGCAGAGTTCAATCCCAATTTGCCGATGGTGATGATCAATTCGCAGAAGCCGAGCGAGATGCACTACGCGACGCTCGATCAGCTATTGCCGGGGCGGTTTGATCGAATTGATTGACCGGCCAAATTGCCCCCGGTCATTGATCGGGAGCTAAATGTGGTTCGGCAATTTTTTCGGTGGAGACGGCTGATTGGTGCCGCTCGATGTCTTCCGGCTCGAGTGCGGCCAGGTAAGGCAGATTCCGGTACATATCCTCGAAATCGAGGCCGTAGCCGACGACGAACTCATCGGGAATGTCGAACGCGACGAAGTCGGGGACGTAATCGACTTCTTGGCGGCCGTGTTTTCGCAGCAATACGGCCGACCGGAGGGAAGTTGGGCGTAATTCCTTCATCTTCTCGAGCGTTCGCACGAGCGTGTAGCCGGTGTCGAAGATGTCGTCGACCAAGAGCACATCGCGGCCGGAAATATCGAGCATCAGCTCGGAGTTGATCACGAGCTCTCCACGAGTCGTCGTTGCGCCGCGATAGCTGCTGGCCTGCAACACGCCGACGCGCATGGGCAAGTCGAGCACGCGGATCAAGTCGGCCATGAGTACGACGCTGCCGGTGAGCACACCGACGATTGTGAGTTGCCGATCCTCGTAGCAGGCCGCAATTTGGTCGGCCATCCGCATCACGCCATCGTGTAAGTCTTCCTTGCTGAGTAGTGTCCTCATTGCTAACCCACTCCGTGTTGCTCAATTTACTTGTCGAGAATGACCAATGACAAAGTCCCAATGACCAAGCAATCCAACGGCATTGATCGTTGGTGCTTAATCCGAAGCGACCGTGTTAAAGATTCGGTCGCCCGCATCGCCCAAACCGGGGACGATGAATTTTCGGTCGTTCAAGTCGGGATCGATCTGGCAGACGTAGATCTGCGAATTGGGATACTCGCACTCCACGCGCTTAACACCCTCCTCAGCCGCGATGAGCGACAGCAACTTAACCTGCGGCACGCCCCAATCGCGCAGCGTGGTGAGCGCATCGGCCGCCGAGCCGCCGGTGGCGAGCATCGGGTCGAGAATCAGGGCAACATCAACCGGGCGCTCGGGCGGGAGCTTGGAATAGTACTTCACTGGCTGGGCAGTTTCTTCATCGCGATACAGGCCCAGATGCCAAACCTCAGCCGTCGGGATGAGTTCCAGCACCGGGTCGATCATGCCGAGGCCCGCGCGGAGGATTGGGATCAGTCCGATCCGTTGCGAGAGCCGGCGGCCATCTGTCCGGGCGAGCGGCGTCTGCACGGTGACGGGTTCATTCCGCAGGTCCTTGGTCGCTTCGTATGCCAGTAGGGAGGCCAGTCGATGGACGAGTTGCCGAAATTCCGCAGGGGGAGTGGATTTGTCGCGCAACCGGGTCAGGTGACAGGCGATCAATGGGTGCTGAACTTCGAATACGCCGCTCATAAACGCCTCAGTAAGCTCGTCCGAGGCTCGCTGGATCGGAGGAGCCTTGGTTGCCAATGTGGCAGACATGGTTTCGTCCCTTTTCCATGGTCCATGCTGATCGCCGCCGCAATATTGAAGTTCCGGAGGGGCGAGATTCGCGTCCGCGCCGCCGAGTGGCATATATTCTAACCAGCCACGGACGGCAGCGGTAGAATCGAAGCCGCGCGATGCCGGATTTTTTGCGCCCTAACGGTCGCCGCGGAGTTTCACCGATCGGTACAATGGTGGCAATCCACCAGTTTTCACACCGATGAGGTGGATTCACTCTTTCCGTCGCGGTGTTCCGCCGCCCAATGAACCGATGACGAAGAACATTGGAACGCTTCGGACCGCGATGGGCATGCTAGTTGCGCTGGTCGTCGGCCCCGCTTTGTCCGCCGATTCCGCGGT
>DASZZA010000320.1:0-4678 GCA_035545135.1 Lacipirellulaceae bacterium
ACACCGGTGCGGTCAGGGCCTGGGCCCAGACAAATGACGCTGTCTCTTCCGTACCCCCGACGCGGACAATCAGCACTAGGATCGCTGCTTGCGAAGCCGCGTACAGCAAACGGCTGCCGACTGTCAGCACGACATCCGCAACCACTGAATCCCGCGCAGACGCTCGCCTACCTTCGTGCAGCAGCAGAGCATCGATGGAATTGGTGCCACGCGTCGCCATTATTGCTCTGCCCCGGATTCGTTACCAGACTGAGGAGCCGGTCGTTGCTTCAGATACTCGCGCGGAGATTATCGCAGGGATCGACAAGCAGCAATCTCATCCGACTCATGCTGGCAGAATCGAACGTTGAAACGAACATGGCCGAATTTCGCATGACAGCACTGTTGGATTCGCGCGCGCACCGACCCAAATTGATGCAAGCCATCTTGAGACAGATGTCCCAATCGTGTACTAACCGCCGCTTAAACCGTTCGGCGGCACCGTTTTCCCGCACGCCGGACGCTCGTCTCTCAAAACTCATCCATCGCCCGCCATGTTTTGTCCTTGCGACATCGCAATCAATGGTACCGTCGTACGCCCTCGGTTGCGGAATGGGTGCCGACGCTCTCAGCATGCGGTGCTACTTCGCGTCGTCGCCTCGGCAATGATGTTGCTAATCGGTTGTCGCTCGGGTGTCTACACCGCTAAAACTTTGCCGCCCGCCTATCAGGCCCCCGCGTTGCCAACGAGTACGGAACTTAACCTGGAACAAATGGGAGGCGTAGCCGTCGACTCCTCGCAAATAGCAGTCGGCGACCTCGTGAGCATCACAGTTTTCAGTGGCATCGGCGATGAAAAGCCATCGCCACTACCGGCCCGCGTTGCCGAGGACGGCACGGTGACCGTGCCGCTCATTGGCGCCGTGCAAGTCGGCGGCACGGAGCCGGTCATCGCCGAACAGCGGATTGCAACCGCCGCTATTCAGCGAGGCATCTATCGACAGCCGTACATCACGCTGACCGTCACCGAGCACGCGGTCAATCGGGTCACCGTGCTTGGCGCCGTCGGTCAGCCCGGCACGGTCGCATTGCAACGCGGTTCATCCGATTTGGCAAGTGCACTTGCCGCCGCGGGTGGACTTACACAAGACGCCGGCACCCGCGTACAGATTCTTCATCGCGGCAACCGATCGCTTGCCGAAAATTCTCCCGGGGATTCGTCGGCAAACGCTTCCAAGGATGTGAAACTGGCGTCATACAACAAACCAACGGAATCCGCTTCTGAACCGCCAATCTTTCCGGCTCCGCCCAACGAGTTGCATTCGAATCAGTCGCCGGACCTGCAAATGTCCGAGGTCGACCTGGCGCAGACCGGCGCAGCATTGCCAGCGAGCCGAGAATTGGAGGACGGCGACGTCGTCATGGTGCAGCCACGCGAGAAGCGATTCATTCACGTCACCGGCCTCGTGCAGAAGCCAAGTGAAATCGAGCTCACGCGCGACAAAGACCTGCGCCTGCTCGATGCGATCGCCATGGCCGGCGGGGCCTCATCCTACGTCGCCGACAAGGTCGTCGTCATTCGCCAGTTGCCCAACATGCCTTCGCCGGTCGTGATCAAGGTCAGCATGTCGGCAGCCAAACACGATGGAAACGAAAACTTGCGGCTGGCCGCCGGCGATTTGGTCAGCGTGGAAGTCACGCCGGCAACGGTCGTCGTAGACACTATCGGTAAATTCTTCCGGATCGGCTTTGGGCTGAGCAGTACATTCGCCACTTTTTGATAGCTCACGTGAATTCGTCCATCGACAATACCGATTTGCAGCTCGTAACCGATGCGCCCGAGGAAACTGCGCCTTCAGAGTTCATTCACGGCCTGCTTCATTTGCTGCACGTCGCGCAATACCGGCGAAGGACGATTGTGCAGGCGCTGTGCGTGGCGGCAATTATCGGCGCCGTCTACTACGCGGTCGCTCCGCGATACTACGATTCGAAAGCCAAACTGCTTATCGTCCGCCGCGATCAGGATCAGATGACCAATGTGGCCGACGAGGCATCACTTGATACCACCATGGCTACCCACCGCGAGCTCATCGTCAGCCCCGTCGTGATTCAATCGGCGATCGAGCAGTTGCTGCCGGAACACCGGATCGACTTCGCCAATTCCCCGCCTTCGGAGTGGTGCAAAGTGTTGGCATCCGGACTTTCCGCGCGGACAACACGCAAAGCAAATTTTATCGAAGTCAGCTATCGATCACACTCACCGGAAGCGGCAGCCGCCGTCGTAAGCGCCGTGGTTCAATCATATCTGGAGTTTGTCGATCATACGCAGAAAGGCGCCGCAACCGAAGCCATTGCCGCGCTAACCCAAAAAAGCGATGAGCTAACCGCCGAACTAACCGCCAAGAAGAACGAAATGCAAGCCCTGCGCGACCGAGTCGGCAGCTTGGCCATGAGCCCCCAGGATGCGGCTATCGACCCAACCATCCAACGCGCGTTAAAGCTGAACGACGCACTCATGGATGCCCAACAACATCGGCTGAAAATCCAGGCGTCGCTCGCATCCATCAAACTGGCCGTTCAAAACCACGAAGATCTGCAGCAGCACCTCGTCGGGTTGGAGGAAGTCGTCGGCCGCGAGATGCTTATCTCCGCACTGGGACTGACTCCCCAAGATATGATGCTCATCAAAGACCAAGAGCAAAAACTATTCGACGCCCAAGCCGAGCTGCAGCGGGTGTCGTCCTTTTACGGACCTAGCCACCCCAATGTGGCCGCGCTGAAGCAGCAGATCCAGGATATTCAAGCATACCTGGCCGATTATCGATCCCATACGTCCGACCGGCTGGCATCCTTCGGCAGCAAGGATCTCGGGCCCATGATTCAAAAAATGCTTGAGCAATCGCTCGCGCAGGCCGACCAGCAAGTGCGCCAACTGCAAGTGGCATTCGACCAGGAAAAACAGAACGCGCGCGCTCAAAGCGCCGACCTGCAACATATGCAGGACATCGACCGCGACATCACCCGGCTCGAAAACGAATATGATGAGCTAATCAGCAAAATCACGCTCGTCGATACGCGCCAGATGCAGCCTCCAATTCAGGCGACGGTCGTCGAAGAACCGCTGCCAGAAGACGTACCTGCGACGCCACAATTGCGTCTTGTGGCCGTTTTGTCGCTGGCAGGCGGACTCCTCGTCGGCGGCGTAATCGCATTCGTGCAGGATGTGCTGGAGGAGCGCTTCGCGTCGCCCGAGGAAATGTCGGCCCAGCTTGGCGTGCCGGTGCTGTCGATTGTCCGCAAGCTCGACGAACTCGACGGTGAAGGTCTCGCGAAAGTACACGCCTTCAGCTCGCCAAACGCCGTCGAGGCGGAGGCTTTTCGTACCTTGCGGACGGCGCTCACATTGGGATCCGGTCCTACCGATCGGATCGCCGTCTCCAGCGCGGAACCTGGCGATGGAAAGACAACAGTTACGGCCAACCTCGCCGTGTCGTATGCCCAGGCAGGCAAGAAGACGCTTGTCATCGACGCTGACCTCCGCAAGCCCGGTCTGACGACGCTCATGGGACTCAAAGGCAAACTGGGCGTCGCCGATATTCTGACTGGCCGCGAAACCATCAGCCGCATCGTACCGAAGTTAGTGCACCATTCACTTCAGTCGGGGCTCGATGTATTGCCGGCCGGATTGCGGCGACCAAATCCGGCCGAGCTTTTGGGCGCGTCCGGCTTCGTCGAGCTTCTAGCTTGGGCCGAAGCTGCTTACGACCAAATCATTGTCGATTGCCCGCCGGTGCTCGCCGTCAGCGACGCCCAAATCGTCGGACGGCTCGTCGACGGCGCAATCCTCGTCGTGCAGCCGCAAAAGAATCATCGGCGACTCGTCGCACGAGCCTGTTATAGCTTCGCCTCAACCGGCACCAATGTCCTCGGCGTTGTTGCTAACGGCCTTTCGTCGCAGTCGGGGCGCGGCTACGGCTACGGCTATGGCTACGGCTCTGGATATGGTTATGGCTATGGTAGCGGCGACGAAGAGTCCACGTCGTCCTCCGTCGACGAGCAACCTTCCTCCATTCGATTGATGGCAGCTTGATCCCTGGAGAGCGAAGTCCGCGCATCGTGAACGTTCACACACCACGGAATACGGATCGTTGGGGATTCGGCGACAAACCGGCGCAAGCCGGCCAGTCGGCCGCCGATCTGTTGCTGCGCATCGTCGATGCCGGGCTATGCGGCGTGATGTTTGTCGCCCCGTACTTCTTCGGCGGGCGTCACGACATGGGGCGGCTCCTGCTCGTCGCGATCATTGCTGTGACGGCGGTCGCGTGGTTCACCCGCCAAGCGATGCAACCTGCCGCTCGATGGCCGCGCACCATTGCTTACGTGCTGCTGCTGCTCATCGCCGCATTGGTGGCGTTTCAAATCATGCCGCTCCCGCCGCAATGGGTTGCACGCCTTTCGCCCCGGACTGGCCGGCTGCTTCCGCTGTGGAGTGGCGATGGCGGCGGGCTGGCAAGCTTTGGGGCCTGGCAAACCCTTTCGCTTATTCCACACGAAACCGTGAAGTCGTTGGCGATGGTCCTCAGCTATTGCTTGCTCTTCGTCGTCGTGGTTGGACGGATCGAAGATAAGTCGGACGCTGAGCGGATGCTGCAAGGTGTTGCCCTTGCCGCCGTACTCATGGCTGCCTTTGGGCTGCTTC
>DASZZA010000321.1:0-4097 GCA_035545135.1 Lacipirellulaceae bacterium
AAGAAGCAAGCCGCATACCGGTTCGGGAACACTTGTCGTATACGTGATCGTTAGCATCGGGAACACGTCGCGCTGCAACGGATCGCCGCCCGTATCGAGTGTCGCAGAGCGAGAGAAGAAAGCACGCACCGACCCCGCCCCGTCCTCGCTCGAGTTGATCAACATCCAGCCGAAATTCGAGGCCGGATTATCGAGCCAGCTCTGAACGTCGCTCACGAGCGCGGCAGTAGAACCCCAATTGTAGCCCGTCGGGTTGGTCGGATCGGGGTCGGGCAATCCGATTATGGCGCTGGCGCTTGCTGCCGCGTTGAAATCGCCGTCCGCGCCGGGATTCGACCATGCGGCAGATCCGGACGTTCGCTCGTTCCAAGTGGCGTCGCCCAGGTTCGCATCAAACCCCATGCCGGCGAAGTGGATCGTCGGAGTGCCGCTGCCCGCCGTGCCTTCACCCCAATCCGCCGTAAGCCGGTGAAGTTCGACCGCTTCACTTATTAAGTTTCCGGAAAGTGCCAGGTAGAGCGTCAACTGGGCCGACGTAATCGTGGAGCCTGCCGGCACGTTTCCCGCCACATCGAAGGCGATCAATCCGCGCCGCGGCGAGATATCTGCGTTGGAGCCAACAAAAATCGCCGCCGCACCGCCGGCGCTGCCGTCGGCATTACTCTGAAAGATGGAGTTGTCTTTGCTCGCGCCGATACTCACCGTGGCAGACCATACATGGGTGGCGATCGACGACAGCGCAAGCATCAGCACGAACCGGCGGCACAGATGTTTCATGATCTCTCCCAAACGGTGGCTCACCTCGTCCCTATAGCTTAACTACTTACGGCGGCGCTTCCACTTTTACGGTAAAAAATCCCTTCGCCGTGCCCCTTACTGCGAACCTCCCGCGGCTTGCATTTGCTTGCCGATCCTGCGACCAGAGCCGGAATCAGAGTCGCAACCCTTGATACTGCAAGGTTATCAAGACCTTGTCGATGCCGTTGATTGAGAAGCCGGCCGGTCGCGTCGACGATTCTCGTTCGCCAAACCTTCCCCACGTTCGACGATTGAACCGCCCTGGCTATTCTCCTACAGTCCTCAGCCACCAGTGGGCCATTATGGCGGCGCCGTCGCTCGTTGGGTGCACGCCGTCGGCGGCCCATCGATGTGGCGGAGCAATCTTCGTCGCCCGATCGAACATCGTTTGAAATGGAATAAACACGGCGCCCGCCTCGTCGGCCACCTTTTTTGCCACCGCGCGGTACTGCTCGAACGTCGGAAACCACTTGTCGTTCACGTGGCCTGTCCGAAGAGTAAACGGCTCGCAGATGATAAGCTTGACTTTCGGCAAGGCTTTCTTTGTCCGCCTGATGAGTGCGCGGTAATCCGTCTCGTATTTTTCGACCGTACCCTTGTACGTTCCGTTCAACGTATGCCAGAAATCGTTCACGCCGACCAGAATGCTCAATACGTCCGGCCGAAGATCAAGGCAATCCGCCTGCCAGCGGTCCGCCAATTGATAGACTTTGTCTCCGCTCACACCACGATTAAAGATTTTCAGTCCCGCTTTCGGCATATCAATGAGAAGTTCTGCTGCGGCGAGCCATGCGTATCCCGTGCCGAGGGCTGCTTCCGAATTTGCCCTCGTCACGTCGCGTTTGCGGTGCATGTCGGTGATCGAATCGCCCTGAAACAAAATCGTGTCGCCCGCTTCGATCAACGATTCGCCCCGCTTCGCGACTGGCTCACGTTCGTCGCCCAAAACGTGTCCGACGCCCGCAAAAGCCGCGAGTCCGGCAGCCCCTAATCCCGCACTAGCTTGAAAAAAACGCCGACGGCTCGCTGTCGGCAATTCAAATCGCTGTTTGTCGGACATGGGAAATCTCCGGTTTCATGGGAAAGGCGAAGTTATTACGATACGCTCTCAACCGCTGTTTCTCAAGCAACTGCCGTCGCATGCAAATCGAAACCCTCGACCGTCGCACGATATCCGAGGCCGACGCCCGCGCGATCGCGGAGCTGGTTGTTTCGATCTGGCCAAGGCCGGGACGCACGGTCGAGACCTTTACCGCCGAAATGTTGGGCCAATGGAACAACTACCGTGGACCGGAAGTCGAGCATCCGCGATCGTTTCTCGTGCGCCAAAGCGGCCGTGTTATCGCTCATGCAAGTGCGTATCCGCGCACGATCGGCACCACGCAGGGTGATATCACAGTCTTGGCGCTTGCGCGCGTTTGCACCGATCCATCGATTCGCGGCAAACGGCTCGGCGATGCTGTCGTCCGTGCCGCGCTCGAACTCGTGGACCACGGTCCGTTTCCGTTCGCTCTTTTTCAGACCACGTACGAAGTTCGCCCCTTCTATGAGCGTTTTGGCGCGATCACCGTCGACAATGCATTCATCAGTTCGCTCGCTGCCGACCCGAACGCCAATCCCTTTTGGGCCGACGTGGTCATGCGTTATCCAGCCGGTCCCGGCTGGCCGCTCGGCCAAATCGATTTGCGCGGTCCGGGCTGGTAATCGCCGTCAGCAGTACCTTTGGGACAGAGTGTTTCTCCTCACTTCACTTCCCCACTACTGCTCCCCGCTCCCCGCTAACTATGCATGCGCGGCAGTTCTTCGCCACGAGTGATGATGGTAGCTTCCGCAGCGGCCAGCTCGTCGAGACGGTTCATTACGTCTGCTTCCGATGCAAAATCCTTCGCTAGCCGTGTATAGGTTGTGTGATGTCGCGCTTCCGACTCGAACAGCGAACGGTAAAAATCGGCCAGCTCCGCATCTTTCACGTGCTGCGAAAGCACATGGAACCGTTCGCAAGAGCGCGCCTCGATCAGCCCGGCTACCAGCAACCGGTCAACCGCTCGCTGCGGTTCCTGTTTGCGCACCAGATCATTCAGTTCGCGACCATAGCTCGAAGGCTTGAGTCGACGAAACCGAATGCCACGTTTCCCTAACAGATCCAGCACCATGTGAAAATGCTCCAACTCTTCGCGCACGATCTCCGTCATTTCGCGGCACAATCCGACATTTTCGACGTACGCGAAAATAAGATTGAGAGCCGTGCCGGCCGCCTTCTTTTCGCAGTGCGCATGGTCGATAAGAATCGCTGGTAAATCGGCATCGACTTGATCCAGCCACCGCGGCCGCGTATCGCATTGTAGATGGAGCATAAGTGATAACGGATCGCGGCTTATCCAAGCCGTTGTCTCGCCGGCGGTCGCCACCGGACATGAATTCTACTTAGTCGCCCAATATCCGCCGCGCGCGTGGTCGAAGACGGCCTCACGCCCCCGATGAACAAGGTTGAAACGACCTCGATTATAAACCTCATGGCCCATCACCCAAGTGTGCACCGGCCAGCCGGTAAGCTGCTCGCCATGCCAGGGGCTCCATCCGCACTTCGCGACTTGTTCTTCATTCCGCACCATTTGCGTCAGGTTCATATCGACAAGAACAAGATCAGCATCGTAACCGACCGCGATTCGTCCTTTGCCGACAATATCCCAAACGCGTGCCGGCGCGTCGCACATCCACTGCACCACATGCTGCAACGTGCAACGGCCGCGATTTACCTCGTTGAGCAAAAGTGCCAGCGAATTCTCGACTGCTGGGACGCCCGACGGCGACTCCGGGTAAGGTTTCCCCTTCTCTCCAAGCGTGTGCGGCGCGTGATCGGTCGCGATGACTTGTAGCCGGCCGTCCACAAGCGCCCTCCACAACTCGGCACTGTCCTCGCGCGTCTTCACCGAAGGATTCATCTGCACCAGTGTGCCCAATCGAGCATAGTCGTCGATGCTAAACAGCAAATGATGCGGACACGCTTCGCCGGTGATCACCCGTCGATGATCGGCCAACAACCGCGTTTCGGCGCCGGTTGACACATGCAAAACATGAAATCGGTGGCGATGCCGATGTGCCAAATCGATCGCCCGGCGTGTGGCGATGAGCGCCGCTTGATGATCGCGAATCCGCGAATGATCGGCCACGTCGTGCGTTCCAGTAAGTCGCGCTGCGTTGGACCGCACGGTGGTTTCATCTTCGCAATGCGCAGTGATCGGCAACGTCGTCTCGGAAAAAATGCGCTCCAGCGACTCTTGTTCGTCAACAAGCAGATT
>DASZZA010000322.1:0-1690 GCA_035545135.1 Lacipirellulaceae bacterium
AGACTCCGCAAAATTGGGACAGTCCCCGGCCATTTTGTTAGAAGCTCGAAGTACCTGGTGCGCAAGTGATTCGTACAGCATCGCCACAGATCGAGCTTCGGCGACTGCATCGCACGTTCGACGATACGCATGCAGTGAACGACGTGTCGTTCGAGGTGTACGCGGGAGAGGTGTTTGGCTACATCGGGCCCAATGGCGCCGGCAAGACGACGAGCATGCGAATTCTGGCGACGTTGGACGAGCCAACGGCGGGTGATGCGTTTGTCGATGGCTTCTCGGTGATCGAAGACCCGGACCGCGTACGGCGGCGATTGGGTTTCATGCCCGATTACTTTGGCACCTATCAGAATGTGAGCGTGCTGGAATATCTCGATTTTTTTGCCCGGGCGTATGGGCTTGCGGGGCGCGAACGAATCAACGCAATTGGCGACGTGATGGAGTTTACGCAGCTCCATTCGCTGGCGCACAAGCCGATCGACGGATTGTCGAAAGGCATGAAGCAGCGGCTGTGCCTGGGGCGGACGATGATTCACAATCCGTCGGTGCTGATTCTGGACGAGCCGGCGGCCGGGCTCGACCCGCGGGCACGGATCGAGCTGCGCGACATGATTTCGCGGCTTGCCGAAGCGGGGAAGGCGATTCTTATCAGCTCGCACATTCTGACGGAGCTGGCCGAGATCTGCGATCGCGTCGGCATTTTGGAGCAAGGGCGATTGTTGGCGGTCGGATCGGTGGCGGAGATCAGCGCCGGTGTGCAAACGCGGAGCACGGTGCGGGTGCGCGTACTGCGCGATGGCGAGCGGCTGCGGAGTTGGCTGGCCGGCCGCGGCGACATCGAGGAGCTGCGCATCGAGGGCGATCTGGCCACGTTCAGCCATGCGGGCGATCGGGAATCGGAGGCAGCGCTATTGCGCGCGTTGGTTCAAGCCGAGTTTGCGGTCGTCGAATTCGGGGCGAAGCACAAAAGCCTGGAAGATGTGTTTCTGCACGTGACAGAGGGGCGGGTGCAATGAGTTCGGATGTGGCCGTGTCAGCAGTGTCGGATGATCAACCTTCGGTCGATATGCGCGGCGCTCATCGAGCAACGGGCGGTCGCGCCGCGAGTGCGTGGTCGCATATCGAGCGGGTTCTGGTCTATGCAGGCGACTGGCTAAACCCGATTCTTGTCAAGGAAACGCGACAGGCGCTCAAGAGCTTTCAGTTTACGGTGACGTTCATCTTGCTGTTGATTGGGTGCTGGATCGTCACGATGGGTGGAGTGGCGCTCATTGGGCCGCGGATCTTTTACGCGGCCGAGGGCGGCTCGCTGATGCTGTGGTACTACGCGATTCTGGCGTTTCCGTTGGCGGTTGTGGTGCCGTATGCGGCGTTTCGGTCGCTGGCCGAGGAGCGCGAAGACAACACGTACGATCTGCTATCGATTACGACGCTGCGGCCGCGGCAGATTATCAGCGGCAAGCTGGGCAGCGCCCTTGTGCAGATGGGGGTGTATTTCTCCGCCATCACGCCGTGTCTGGCTTTCACGTATCTGCTGCGCGGCATCGACCTGCCGACGATCGCGGTGCTGCTCGCTTACTTGTTCTTTTGGTCGCTCGGCCTGTCGATGATCGGAATTTTACTGGCGACGCTGACGAAGCGGCGATTTGCGCACGTGTTTGTATCGGTGGCGTTCGTGGGTACTTTGTTGTGG
>DASZZA010000323.1:0-6277 GCA_035545135.1 Lacipirellulaceae bacterium
ATAGAGAAAACCGTAGATCGTCGAAAACCAATGCGGCTCAAGCGACATGATCCAATCGATGGCAGCTACTGTGATGGCACCGGCGCCGATCACGAGTCCGGGCGCGCTTACCTTTTCCATGGCATGCGACAGCGTGGGGTCGCCTGTTGCGTCCTCGCGGGCAGACAAGCGATTCAGCCAAAACGCAAGGATCAACCAGATAGCGAAGTAAACGATCGCCCGGATGACCCAGCCATGCACGGTCAGGTACCACAGTTTCGACGCAAGGATGCGGTCGTCCGCCGCCGGATGTATCCACGAGGAATACAGCTTGCCCATCGTGAAGAGAGGCACGAGGAAAAACAAAGCGATCAGCGGGATCGTGCGCGCGCCAGCTTCAAAGATGCGGCGAAGCGGATAGCCCCACCATCCACCGGTCGTATGGTGGATCATCAGCGCGCCCAGCATCCCAACCGAGACGGCCGCCCAAAAGGCAAATCCAATCAGATATTGATGCAGGAAAGGCAGCCATCCGCCCTCGCCGGAATTGCGCGTGACAAATCCAATAATCACGAAAATAACGAGCCCTGCAAAGCCGATGGCGAAGGCGCGCTTTTGCCCGGCGTCGATCAACGCCAAGTTTGCGCCACGATTTGTTCCCGGTGAACTCATTCCGAATGCCCCGTACCCTGGCCGCCAGCCGGCTGGCCTGTGGAAGTCTGTCCTGTAGATTCGCCGGCAAGAATGGATCGCTCCGCTTCCGGCACGTCGTCGAGCGTCGCATTGCGACTCAACTGCAACACGCGAATGTACGCGGCAATTCTCCACCGATCACCCACATCCACGCGGTCAGCGTAGCTGTACATTGCCCCGAAACCATTTGTCATTACGCCGTAGAAGTGGCCGACAGGCGCTTGCCGCAGCCGATCCGAATGAAACGAAGGCGGATGGGGGAAGCCGCGCTGCACAATCATGCCGTTCCCACTGCCGGTATAGTCATGGCACGGCGTGCAGTAAACATTGAAACGCTCGCGGCCACGCTCAAGGTCGGCTTTGGTAATCGGAAACGGAAAGCGGTTCGCCTCGACGCCATTTTCCATACCGGTAAAAAGCAACGTATCGGTTCGAAGCTCGCCACGAGCCACCGTCCCGGGCACCATCGGCCGCTCGGAACGACCGTCAGCAAAAAAACTGCTCGGCTCGTACGGTAGATACTTCGGCTGGATGTGCATGTCGATACGGCACCCGGAGACCAGAAACGCCACGGCGCCAAGCCATACAAGCGAACGAAAACGCGCGAATTTGCGGCTACTCTTCAACTTCAACCACCTCGCTAGGACGCAGGCTTTCCAGAAACGCTCTCGTTCCGGCGCGATCGAATTTCTTGTCGCGAGCCGTGATGCACAAAAAGAAACGATCGGTGGACGCCATCATGAATCGCGGCGCGTTAAACAACGGATGATAGGGCTGCGGCAATCCATTAAGCGCGAGCATGCCGAACACCGCCACCAGAGATGCGCCTAAAATCGTCAGCTCAAAGGTAATCGCAATCCACATCGGCCAGCTATTGGGCGGTTTTCCGCCGATATTCCAAGGGTAACTCACAACATTGGCGTAATAGCACATGCCAAAGCCGGTACAACCACCGAGAATTCCCCCCGCAAGAACCAGCGAAGGGAGCGCAGTCCAATCGAAACCCACCGCCTCGGCAAGCCCCTCGACCGGAATCGGCGTATACGCGTCGAACTTCTTGTAACCCGCCTCGCGAGCCCGATGCGCAGCAGCGAGGATGTCTTCCGGAGTATCGAACTCCGCGAGAAGGCCGTAAATTGGTTTAAGCTCCATGGCGTTCTCTCTGCTCTAACTCGTAATTTCCGTGTTCGCATTGCGCACGCGCGCCAAGAAACTCGTGCGAGGCCGCGTGCCCAAATCCGTGAGAATTCGATAATCGCGCGTCTGTGCCTTCAACTTCGCGACTCGACTGTTCGGGTCGTTGATATTCCCGAAGACAATCGCATCGGCCGGACACGTCTGCTGGCACGCCGTGAGGATTTCGCCGTCGCGAATCGCGCGATTCTCTTCTTCGGCATTGATCCTGGCCGCATTGATGCGCTGCACGCAATAGGTGCACTTTTCCATCACGCCGCGAGACCGAACGGTGACATTCGGGTTCCGCACGCCGTAAAGGCTCTGCGTCGTGTAATCGGAAAAAAGGTAGAAATTAAAACGTCGCACCTTGTATGGACAGTTGTTTGAGCAATACCGCGTGCCGACGCAGCGGTTGTACACCATGTCGTTCAGCCCTTCCGAGCTGTGTGAAGTGGCGCCAACCGGACAAACATACTCGCAGGGCGCGTTTTCGCACTGCATGCATGGCATCGGCTCGTAGTACATCTCCGGCGCATCCAAGTCGCCGCGGAAATATGTATCGATGCGAATCCAGTGCATGGCACGACCGCGCTCAACCTGCTCCTTACCAACCACGGCAATGTTGTTTTCCGCCTGACATGCAATCACACAGGCATTGCAGCCGACGCAGCGGTTCAGATCGATTGCCATGCCCCATGCATATTCGTTGTATTTCCAACCGGGATACAACGAAAGATTCGCCGTCGCTTCCTCTTCCGGATTTTTCGCAAAATTCGGGTTCTTCTTGAATTCGTCGAGCGTGGCAATCTGAATCAGGTTGCGCCCATGCTCGGGCTGCATCGCAAACGTGCTTTCTTCTTCAGCCGGATGACCGTCGACATCAATTGTGTATTGCTGTTGGGTTGAAGCGAAAGAATACGTTTTGCCCGTTTTCTTGATTTGCAGGCCACCGGCCAAGCCAGGAGCGGTCGTGGTCCTCAGGAAATAGGCGTTGAAACCAGGGCCTGTGCCAATGCTTCCCGCGCGGCGGCGTCCGTATCCCAAATGCAGAGTGACTGAATTATCCGCGTGGCCCGGCACGATATAAACGCCCGCGTCCACATTGCGACCGTCCAGCGAGAGCGTTACGTAATCTCCCTTGCTCAAATTGAGCCGCTGCGCCGTTGCGGGCGACACCATCGCCGCATTGTCCCAAGTGAGTCGCGTGATCGGCTTCGGCAATTCTTGCAACCAGCCGTTGTTCGCGTAATAGCCGTCGCCGATGGCGGGATCGGGCAAAAACACGATTTCAAGAGCGTCCGTTGGGGACGCTGAGGATGGCGCTTGGCTGAGAGATGCAGGATTTAATGTCACTGAAGTAGCCGGGAAAACTGTGCCTGCAATGACGCCTACTTCAAGCGACTTCTCCCAGAGGTCTTCGAAGGCCTGTCCCTTTTCTGGACGCTGGCTCTGCCAATAATTGCGAACCAAGTCGTGGGCGGATGTGCCCGAATCGCCGCTGAGCAGTGCCACCACCTCGAGGGGCGAATGCGCGGCATCGTAAAGGGGCGCAATCAAGGGCTGCACAATTCCAGCGGTACCGTCCAGCGCGCGAGCATCACCCCAGCTTTCGAGGTTGTGCGCCATCGGGATGTGCCAGTGGCTGAGTTCCGCCGTCTCGTCGGCGTACAGACCGCAGTGAATGCGGAGCCGCGCTTTGAAGATCGCGTCGACAAAATTCAGATCAGCGGGCGCGTCGTATGCGGGATTCACGTCCAGCATCACCACGACCTGCGCCTTACCTGCGTTCAAATCTCCGACAAGCTCTTTCAGGGAAGCCGTCTGATTCGCCGGATTCGCTTCGACAGGGTCGGTGTACTCGACCGTCTTGCCTACGTTGCCGAGCGCAGCATTCATCGCATGCGCGAGAACATGCACAAACGGAGGCTGATGTTCGCCGGCAATCACGATCGAGGCACCGCGATGCGTCGTCAGGTCGCGCACGACGCCGCCGACCCAATCGGCGGGAATCTTTGCCGCACCCGCATTTGCTGCCACAGAGACGCCAACGCCGGCCGCAACCGCACGAGCGTACGCTTCAATATCGCTGGAGCGCATCGCAAGCCGGTGATCAGCCGACCCGCCGGTGCTGCTCGGCATGCTCTCGACGACATACAGCCTGTTGGGATTTGACGATGGTCCGGCCGCCAAATCGCGCCGTGAGCTAAAGTCTTTCGTATGGCGAACGTGTCCGGGGCCTACATTGAAGAAGTCCGCATCGAGCGACAGGACGACATCAGCTTTATCGAAGTGATAGACCGTGTTCACATACTTTCCGAATGCCAAACGACCGCCTTCGCGCGCCGAATCACCGCTCACAGGCTCATACTGGTGCCACTTCGCCGCCGGATACATCGTGAGCAACTTCTTGATTTGCGCGGCTAGCGTCGGAGAGCCGATGGTCCTGGTCAAGATGCGGAGATCCGCACCGTTTGGCCCAATCTGCTGATTAAAATCCGCCATTGCTGCGGCGAAATGGGGCCAATCCGTGATTCGACCGTCGTGCAATACGGACTGCGAACGATCCGGATCATACATATTCAGGATCGACGCCATCGTGAAGACGTCCGCGGCGCCCAAGCTGCCCGGGTGCTGCGGATTGCCTTCCATTTTTGTGGGTCGCCCTTCGTAACTCCAAACCAAGACGCCCGTGCCGACCCCCTGCTGCACGACGGAGGAGGCGTAGAAGAGAGGACGGCCGGGAATAATCTCCTCCGGCGGCTTTACATAGGGGACGATGTGTTCGGTCGGGAGCTTTGTGCAGGCGCCAAGCCCGGTGAGCGCCGCCGACACGCCGATGAGCTTCAGCATATCGCGGCGGCCAACGCCATCGGAGAAACGCCCGGGCATCGAAAGCGCCGCGTTCGACGGGAATTCGTTTTCTTTAAAGTTTCGGAATTCCTGCGTGTCCGACAGTTCCTCGAGGCTCTGCCAGAAGCGCTTCTCGCCGTCCTGAGCAAGCCGTGCTCGGGCCGCGGCGAGGTCGATGGAATTGTTGGGCTCTGTGCTCATCGTTCCGCTTTCATCGGTGACACGTCGAACAGCTCTGCATAAAGTGCTCGTCGTGAATCTTGTAATCAGTCAGCAGCTTGCGTCCCAACGTAAGTTGGTCTGTATACGCGACGCCATTATACGTAACAGGGTTATCGCGCGAAGGCTGCTGGTAAAACGCGTTGAATACTTCCGACCTGGGCCGCAGATTTTTCTCGGGCTGCCGGTGACAATCCAAACACCATGACATGTACAGCGTGCCCGCGCGGTACGTGAGCGGCATCTCACCCATGGGGCCATGACACGTGGTGCAACCGATGCCCTTGTTGATATGAATGCTGTGATCGAAATAAACGAACTCCGGCAGCGCGTTCACGCGAACCCAGTTCAGCGACGTATTGGTGCGATAGCTTGCGCGCACAGGCTCAAGCATCGAGGCATTTGTCCAGATCTGCGAATGGCACGTCATGCAGGTCTGGGTGGGCGGAATGCCTGCGAAAGACGACTTCTCGACCGTGACATGGCAATAGCGGCAATCGATTCCGAGCTCGCCGACGTGGTGGCGATGACTGAACGGCACCGGCTGCTGCTCGGTGTAATTTTGCCTCGTGTACCACGAGGAGAGTGCGATCGTATAGAGAGCCCATCCCAGGAACGCGACAAAGACAATGCTGCCGAAGATTGTGAAGCGCGAGATCAGATTCGTGCTGCGGTGAAAGATCTGCATGGTTCGTCCGAAATCCGCCCGCTAATCCGCGGCGGCGTGCGCCCCTTCCTCGCTAGTCTCATGCACCAGCGAACGAACCTCGACAATCGAAATCATGGGCAGGAACCGCAAGAACAGATAGAAAAGTGTAAAGAACAGGCCTACTGTGCCCAGGAATGTCGCCCAGTCCCAACCCGTTGGGTAATACATACCCCACGCGGATGGAGTGAAATCGCGCGTGAGGCTTACAGCGACGATGACGAACCGCTCCAGCCACATTCCCATGTTGATGATGAGCGAAATAATGAAGACGGCCAGCGTATTCCGGCGCACTTTCCTGCTCCAGAGCGCCTGAGGAATCAGCAAGTTCGTCGCAATCAGCGTCCAGTAAACCACCGCATACGGTCCAAACATGCGGAGATTCATCATGTCCCGCTCGAACGGATCGCCGCTGTAATAAGACATGAACGTCTCGATGGCGTAGCCGTAAGCCACAATCAATCCCGTCGCGAGCATCACCTTGGACATGATGTCCAAGTGCCGAATCGTGACCAAGTCTTCCAGATGGTAGTACTTGCGCAGCGGAATCGCGAGCGTGAGCACCATCGCGAATCCGGAATAAATAGCGCCAGCGACGAAATAGGGCGGGAAGATCGTGCTATGCCAGCCGGGAACGAGAGCAATCGTAAAGTC
>DASZZA010000324.1:0-3112 GCA_035545135.1 Lacipirellulaceae bacterium
ACTCCCCACACGAGATCGACAAGCACTGGGCTGTGCGAACCGATCGATGCCGCCAATAGCGCAATGTACGCCGTGACCGCCAACAACCAGCGAATCGAGAATCGCATGAATGCGAATATACCACAGCCGCAGTCTAGAGAAATTACGCTGCCATTAAAATGTCCCAAGCACGATGCAATCGCAACTGGTTTTGCGTTCATCGCTCCAGCCCGTTTCCCGCCGACGGATCGTCCCCTAAAATGACTCGTCTCAGTTCCGATCCCCCGCCCTCAGCCCCGAGCCCCGCACATCTATGGGCCTTTTCGACAAGCTCAAACAAGGCCTCGCCAAAACGGGCCGTCTGCTCAAGACCGACGTCCGCGACCTCTTCAAAAGCGAAGGCCGGCTCATCGATCAGCCGTTCCTCGATGAGATGCGCGCTATCCTCTTCAAGACCGACATGGGCTACGAATCGGTCGAACAAATCGTCGAAGAAGTCGCCACCAATTACCGCGGCCGCGTCGTCACGCTCGAACAAATGCTCGATACCTGGAAGCAAAAACTCCGCAGCCTGATGGCCCAGAACGACGCTCCCATCAAATTCGCCGAATCGGGCCCGACGGTAATTATGGTCTGCGGCGTCAATGGCAGCGGCAAAACCACCACGATCGCTAAACTGGCTCAGATGTTTCGATCACAAGGCAAACGTGTGGTCCTCGGCGCCGGCGACACCTTCCGCGCCGCCGCGGTCGAGCAGCTCAAGATCTGGAGCGACCGCATCGGCGTACCGATCGTCACCGGTGCGCCGAACGCTCACCCGGCAAGCGTTGCCTATCGGGCCGTCGAGGAAGCCATCAAAACCGGCGCCGACGTGGCAATCATCGACACCGCCGGCCGGCTGCAAACGCAGAAGAATCTCATGGCCGAGCTGACGAAGATCCAGGAAGCAATCCGCAAGCAAATCCCCGCCGCGCCGCACGAGGTGATTCTCGTTCTCGACGCCACGACCGGCCAGAACGGCATCAGCCAGGCCACAAAGTTTACCGAGGCCGTTAACTGCACCGGAATCGTTTTGGCCAAGCTAGACGGCACAGCCAAAGGCGGCGTGGTCGTTGCGATCCGCCAACAAGTGGGGTTGCCGGTAAAATATATCGGCGTTGGTGAAAAATCCGAAGACCTCGCCCCCTTCGCGCCCGATCAATTCGTAGAAGCGCTATTCGACGAAGTATCCGTCGATTCTACGCGCTCCGCATAGAAGGTCACGCTGTGCCGGTCAGCGTGGGCGGAACCTTTTTCCATGCCGGCACCGTCAACCGCGCGAGAAAGCGAACGGTCGCCTGTATAGGCTTTGTTCTCACGCTAGCTTGCATGCACTTCCGATAGCACTTCTGGAATCGGCGTGCTATCACCCGATAGTCGCCGTTTCAACTCCCGCCTGCGTCCCGCCAAACCCACCCAAATCTCCCACTACTACCCGATCGAACTGTACCGGTCGCCGTGGCGACTGGTTAAAGGCGCGACAAGTCGATCCGTATTTGTCCCGTAATGGAGTACTAAACATGAAAAGCTTCTTCACCATGTGCGCGGCCATCGGCGCCGGCCTGGTAGTGACCAGCTTCGCGCTGGCCGCCGACGTGCAATACGATCTTGCCGCCGACGCTCCGCAGTCCGTCGCCAATAACAACCAGCCCACTTACACACGCGGCACATTGACCGCCTACTTCGCCGATACCGACAAAAAAGACGACGTAAAAAAAGACAATAAATCCGCCGAAGAATCGACCAACGGCGACATGACAAATGCACCGGCGAGCTGCGGCTGCGAAGCACCGTCCTGCAGTTCCGAAGCGCCATCCTGCGGTAACGAAGCGCCAGAATGCGGCAGCGAAACCGGTTGCGGCTCCACTTGTGGATGCTGCAACGATGATTGGTGCGACCTCGGTATCGATAATTGCTGGCCATTCTGCTGCTGCTGCAAACCCGGCGATCCCTGCACCCTCCAAAAGTGCCTAACCCCCTGCTGCAACGATGTGACCTACGGCGGCTGGATTGGCACAGGGTTCTACACCAACAATGATCCATTGTCATTTCACAATGGCGATCTGCTTTCGTTCTGGGATCATCCCAACGACTTGAATCTCGACCAAGCATGGTTGTGGCTCGAACGGAAGCCAAACTCCAAATCCTGCTGCTGGGATTGGGGCTATCGATTCGACCTTCTGTACGGCGTCGATGCTCAGAAGACGCAAGCCTTCGGCAACTCAGGATTTCCAAACGCGCAAGGCTACGACAACAGTTGGGATAACGGCTCGTATGGCTGGGCGTTGCCTCAAGCGTACATCGATCTCGGAAATGACAAATGGGATGTTAAGATCGGTCACTTCTTCACCCTCGTCGGTTATGAAGTGATTCCCGAAACAGGCAACTTCTTCTATAGCCATTCGTACACGATGTTCAACAGTGAGCCGTTTACCCACACCGGCGTGCTAGCAACCTATAAGGTAGACGACAAGCTATCCGTCATGGGCGGCTGGGTGCTCGGCTGGGATACCGGCTTCGACCAATTCGGAAATGGCAATGCCGTCCACTCTGGTTTCACGTACCAGGCTTCAAAAAACGCAAAGTATAGCTACATGATGACAGGCGGAGATCTCGGCTGGCGCGGCGACGGCTATTCGCACAGCATCGTGGCCGACTTCACGCTGAGCAGGAGGTGGGAGTACGTCTTCCAAAGCGACTTGCTCGATACGAGCAGCAATTCCAACGCCACCTTTGATGGACTGAGCTATGGTACAAATAACTACTTGTTCTACACCATCAACGATTGCTGGAAGTGGGGGACGCGGGCCGAATGGTGGAAGGGAAACAACGTAGACGGACGAATGCACTCGTTCTATGAAATCGCCACTGGGCCTAACTACAAGTACAACGCCAACCTGACGATCCGGCCTGAAATTAAGTTCAACTGGTGCCCTGCAGAACAGACCGTCGAGAATGCAGCCGGGGGCCAATTCAGCAACGTCATCTTCGGCATGGACGCGCTCTACACCTTCTAGATACTACCGCGGTACTCGATTGACATCGATGAATTAATTTTAACGTGACCCTCCCGCTACAACCGGAGGCTGCGTCT
>DASZZA010000325.1:0-2960 GCA_035545135.1 Lacipirellulaceae bacterium
GAAGCTCAAGCAATAAACGCAAATTAAGAGCCCCGACTGGATTTTGGCGACCCGTTCCAGAAACCGTTTAAAGTCGCCGGCCAGCGCCACGCGCGCCGGAATAAACAGGAACGCGTATACGGGAATGAAGATGCTGTACAGGTCGTAGTAATTCTTGGCGACAAACACGTATTGCAGCGGCGTGAAAAACGCGAACACCCAGAACAGTGCCCGATGATCGCCAGGCCGCGTGGGAGTGAGCGTGATGAACTCGCGCAATGCCCAAAAGCTCATCAAGCCGAACAGGGCCACGGTCAGCGTCGGGCTAATAAAGGCGATTCCCAACAGCGCGCAAATAATCCACCAGGCGCCCAACCGCCGGTTGAACGTCGCGATTGCCGCCGCATTGAGTCCCAAATGTGGCTGGCGCTTCACGATCTGGCCGATCAAGGTAGCTACCGAAAGCAGCACCACGACCACCGCAGCCAGCACCCAATCTCGTGGTCCCATCGTTATTCCACTTCTTTCAATCGCTGGACGGCAAGCCGGGCCCGTGCCAGAAAATCGGTCTTCGATTCACCCGCCTCCAGCCAAATCGGCGGTCCAAAGGTAATGCACGATAGAAGCGGCACCGGCAAAAACTCGCCCCGCGGCAACACGCGGTTCATGTTGTCGATGTACACCGGCACCAACTCCAAGTCGGGCCGTTTCTTGCTCAGATAATACAGTCCACTCTTAAACTCGCCCACCGACTCTCCTGCGGTTCGCCCTCCTTCCGGAAACAAAATCAGCGATTGGGTGGAGCCGATTTCCCGCACCATCAGATCCACTGGACTCTGGTGAACCTTGATTTCTTTCCGGTCCACCAGCAGGGCATTGTACGTTTTCGCCAGGTATCGCCGCACCGGCCCGCGGTCCCAATAGTCCTTCGCCGCCACCGGCCGGGTCCGCTGCCGAACGTCGTACGGCAGGGCCGACCAAATGAGGATCATGTCCAGATGGCTCGTATGATTCGCAAAATAAACGCGCTGACAAGTATCCGGCTGGCAATCTATCCAGCGCACGCTGGCCCCGCTCAAAAACCGAGCCAACGTGGTGATCAAAAGCTCCGTGAGCATACGTTCATTATCAGCCGGTCGACGATATTTGTGCAATTCCAGCCGGCGCGTTGCTCAAATTGCGAGCATAGGTGGATTCAATCAAGCGTTCGTACCCGCTGACCATTGCATCCAACGACCAACAGCGAATTAC
This sequence comes from Lacipirellulaceae bacterium, assembly GCA_035545135.1. GTDB lineage: Bacteria > Planctomycetota > Planctomycetia > Pirellulales > Lacipirellulaceae > JABDGM01. The sequence goes on from DASZZA010000325.1 coordinate 1,231, forward strand.
GTCGTCGCGCGCCGAGCGCCCCATCGTTTCCCGGGTAAGTGGATTGCGCAGCAACTGCAACACGCGCTCGGCGAATCGATCGGCGTCTCCTGATGGAACGAGGAAACCGGTTCGCCCGTCTGCGACGGCCTCACGGATCGACCCTACGTTGGTGGCGACCACTGGCCGGCCAACGCTCATTGCCTCGAGGATCGAAACGGGGTTGGCCTCAATTTTCGACGTGAGTGCGAAGACGTCCATCGCCGCCAAGAGCCGTGGTACATCGCCCCGCGGACCCAAAAACAGTGTGCGTTCGCCTATTCCCAACTCGCTCGCCCGCCGTTCAATTTCATCGCGGCATGGCCCGTCACCAATAACGAGAAATCGCGCCGTTGGCAACTGGTCTACGACACGTCGGGCGATGTCCAAGAAAAGCTTATGATTCTTTTCCGGCCGCAGCGCCGCAACTATGCCGACTACCGAATCGGTCGGTCCGAGCCCCACTTCGCGACGCACTGCCAGTATATCGGGAAACGGCGCGAATCGCTCAGTATCGACGCCGTTGGGAATGACTGCAACGCGTCCTTCATCCACTCCAAGATTTTTGGCCAGGAAGCGGCCGTGCGACTCGGCAACGGCGATGAATGAGTCGGTGATCGGCGTCAGCATGCGGTTAAGCCGGCCGACGCCGTCCGGCCAGCCGGTGCTATGAAGCGCCGAAAGAATCACCGGGACGCCCACCCGCCACGCCGCCAGCCGCCCCCAAAACATCTTGTCGCCGGCGCCCACCGTCACGACGGCATCGATCTGTCGGCTTCGTAGTAGTCGTGTCAACCTTGGCCAAACGCGAAGATCATATTTCGCGGCCAGCAGGCCGTGATGCACCGGAACTTCGTCGGCCAGCTCTTCCCCGAGCGTCCCGCGCTCCTTCAAGCAACACAACTCCGGCGCAAACCGCCGCCGATCGAGCCGCCGAATGATGTTCGTGGTGACCATTTCCGCACCGCCCACGCGCATATCCGTCTGCATGAACATCACGCGGAGCGGCCGCTCAATTTTCGGTGTGCCACTGCTTGCAGCACACCGACTCGGATCGCGAACTACTTTGGCACTGCTCGCCACCAGATCGTCGTCAACCGCAGGGACGCAAGCAGTGCCCAACGGTTCCTCGCCGCCTTCACGCGCGCCGCGAGCCGAGGCACACGGCTGACCCATTCGTGCATCAACATCATACTGCATGTTTCGCTTCCCCCCGCTCTGCCCGCCTCGCCCAGTAAGCATTGATTCGCTCGAAAACCACGCGGCCAAGCTCAGCAAACCGCTCACGCTCGTGTTGTGTAAAAAGCGTTCGAGAAAACGGCATCGCCGCCGCAAGCAGCACTACCACAACCGAGCCGCACAACGCACCACCGCACAGCGCGAGCGGCGCCGTCGAAAACAAAACCATGCCGCGTTCGACACGCATGCCGATATATCGATTGATCCAGTACAACAGGCCGAGTGCCGCTCCGGTCGCCACCGTCGTCGAAACAACCGCACCCAACAGTCCCCACGCCGGTACGAGCACGAGGTTGATCGCAATGTTAACCGCCAGCCCGATCGCCAACGGCAACGTGCCGAGTCGCATTTTCTCGGTGCACCAAACGTAATTCTGCGCTACCAACAGCAGCGAATACCACGCACAATAAGTAAGCGTCCACGGCATAACGGCCAGCCCCGCGTCGTACCGTCCATGAAAAGCGATGCGAAAC
>DASZZA010000326.1:0-6404 GCA_035545135.1 Lacipirellulaceae bacterium
CCATCTGCCCAACGGTATGAACGGGCTTCAGATCAGCACAAAGCTGCGGGAAAAGCTTCGTTGCCAAATCCCGGTCATCATTCTGACCGGTGATATCTCGACCGGCACCTTGCGCGAAATCGCACTGCATGACTGTGTGCAGCTCAACAAGCCGGTGAAATCGAAGGAGCTGACGCAAGCCATCCAACGTCTCCTCCAAATACCTCAATCTGCGGCGCATCCGCAGGCTCCGCACCCTGCCGAGGCAGTGGGCCGTACAGAACCGGAAGTCATCTTCGTCATCGACGACGACAGCCACATACGCGAGGGAATTCGCGTGGTGCTCGAGGAAGATGGCCACACCGTCGAAGATTTTCCGACTTGCGAGGCATTCCTAGAAACCTATCGACCGGTCCGCGCCGCATGCCTCTTGATCGACGCCTACCTGCCGGGGATGACCGGCCTCGAATTACTGCAGCGGCTCCATGATGCGGGTGATCGGCTGCCGGCTATCATGATAACCGGCAATGCCGACGTGTCGATGGCGGTTCAAGCCATGAAGGCCGGCGCTTCGGACTTCATCGAAAAGCCGATTAATCCCAGCGAACTGGTCGTCAGCGTCGGGCGAGCTCTTGAACAGTCGCGCGATTCGAACAAGCTGTTGGTTTGGCGCGAGACTGCGGCAAAACATATCGCCAGCCTCACTCAACGACAGCGCCAAGTCATGGAATCGGTTCTCGCAGGCAAGCCCAACAAAATTGTCGCCGCGGATCTTGGCATCAGCCAACGCACTGTTGAGAACCATCGCGCCTCCATCATGAAGAAAACAGGCTCAAAGTCTCTTCCTGCACTAGCCCGTTTGGCGCTTGCCGCCGGCGCGGGATAGGGCGGACGACCACATGCACAACGTGGATCTCCGGCCACAGCTGCCCTGCAATTAGCCCCTAGGTAGTTTCCGAATCTACCATCTTCGCATCCGTCATATGATCATTGAATTCGTTGTCCGAGGGTCAGGGGTAACCGGGAGACCTGGGAAGAGAAGACCCGGGAAGAAAGGAACCGCAAATGTGTGACTACAGCCTCCAAAACGTGCGGTCGCGACCCGCAAAAGTCGGCGATAAGCTCGTGACGCGGGACTTCGGGACGGGAACACGCGGGTTCGCCGCCTCGGATGATCCCAGCCTAGTGGTGTGCGTGTTGCCGGGAACGGAGCTGGCCTTCCCCGGCGATGTTGCGTGCGCACTGGCTGGCCTGTTCGTGTGGAAGACCAGGATAATCAACCACCGGACGGCCATCTTTCGACAGGTCAACAAGGTCAAGTTGGCCGCGCATCACGATGCGCTCGAATTTCCGGATGGGCGCACCGTGCTGCTGACGCTCCTATGCGAGGGTCAAGCGGCAACCGTGCTGCAATTGCCCGCTCAGCCGAAGAATCCGGCAGAGACGCGCGAACAGGAACGTGTCGGCTTTCTCGGCTGATCAGCTACCGGCATTGGATCCAGACCCCTGATCGGCAGGTGAGCTGTTTTATACAAATTCAAAAAGCGCCCGGATCAAAGTTATAAACACCGGGCGCATTTTTGCGTCAATTGCATCAGCTTGGGCTGCGGAGATCAATCAGTGAATCCGACGCGCGAGGATTGAAGTAGGCGGTAGCAAGCATAGCCCGTTGTGGAAGCTTGGCATTGTCGAACGATCTTCCTTGCGTGAAGCGCGGCGCGCGAACGCTAAGAGGAATCCCTCAGTCCTTCATGGTTGGTTGTGCATTCGGCGGTCACCGTTGCTTGCGGTGCGTACTGCCTCGGAGGTGATAATGCGCTCTGCGAGAAATTTACATCCGGAGTGGGGTTATCTCGCCCCCGCGCCAAGATCGGACGCGATCAGCGCGGCGTCGGATGCAAGAGAATCAACGGATGACCACGAGGCAACGCCAGGAGCGGCAAACCGGGACGTATCGCGAACTCATCGGGATTGCCGAGGAAGTCATCGACGGCGCACGAGCAGCGCTGCGGCAGACCCGCAAAGCGCGCGGCAAAGATATGATCACCGATCTGGTTATCGGCGCTTGCCCATCGCGACGAAAATCAGCAAACCAAATACTTGGCAAATGCGCGACATCAAACATCAGTTCGCCCCAGTTTTATTGGGGAAATGACACGCCCCAACACAAATGATGGCGTTTCGCGACAGAAACTAGACTACTTCCCGGCGCAAAATTGACGCTTCCGGCATTGTGGTCAACTGCGTCCGGCAAGGCAAAATCCGCCGGGGCGAGCGGCGGGGCTGCCGAGATTGGTGTGCCGATTAAGGGGCTGCTCGCTTTGCCATGGCGCGACCGATGTTGACGACATTGTCGGCGATGACGCCGAGGCCGACCCAGCGGTCCATTCCGACGGAGCCCTTGTATCGGCAGCGGATGAGACCGTGCCGCCGTTTGACGACGCTGATGCGTCCTTCGCATCCGGTACGCCATTTCTGGCCGTTGCGGAACCAGCGCTTTCTCTGTTCGCGTTTACGTTCAGGGCTTTTGGTCGACCGATTGGGAATGCAAACGCGCTTGACACCCTTCTCCTTCGCCGCCGCCTCGTTCTTCATGGAATAGAATGCGGCGTCTGCCGCTACCAGGCGCGGCACGCGTCCCAGCAGTGCTTGATGCTTCTCGATGGCGGCGACCAACAGATCGAAATCGTAAGGCCGTCGCGCGTAGACCTCGTAATCGGTGATGATCTGGTTCTCCGCCTCCTGCAACTTCACCATCTTGCCGAACTCGTTAGGCTTACCGGCTTTGCCCTTGCGGATCACTTCGGTCGAGGGTTCGAACAGGCTGAGGAGCTTGCCCTCACTGCGCGTGTTACCGTGGAAAATGCGTGCCCTGGTCTGTTTGATCACCTGCCGGACGCGCGGTGTCATCAGATCGATTTCTTGCCGTAAGCCCTTCAATGCCAATTGATCCAGGATGCTCATCGCCCCCTTCACGCCTTGGGCGATCTCCTCGGAGAAGCGCCTCGCTTGTCCTACCACCCGGCTGGTCGCATCCAACAGCCGGCGATAGCGTTGCTTCAGCTTGTCCTGGTTCACCGGACCTTTGGCGCGCGCCACTCGCCAGCAGCCGGAACTTCACACTCCGGCTGCGGTCGCGCAGCTTGGTGCCGGCCGCACCCGCGATCTTTGTGACCTTCTTCATCACACGGGTTAGCACCCGGACGCCATCTCCCAGCAAGGTGCTGTCGGTCGGATGGTGAATGTCAGTTTCCACCACCGTGGTGTCCACCCGCATCCGCTGGCCCCTCGTCACCCTTTTTCCAAGGCTATTTTCACCATTCGCTCGTGAACCTGCTCGAACACCTGCGGTCCGAGCGCCGTGCCCCAGCGGCCCATCGTCTTGGCGTCCGGCATCTTGCCACCGCCCACGCGGGTAAAGTCCCGGTACACCAGGTTGGCCCGCACCTCGCGTTCCAATACCTCGTAACTCCAGTTGCGGATATGCTTGAGGACCAACAGACGCAGCACCGTCTCCGCCGGTGCGCCGCGCCGGCCCCGGCAACGCCTCTTGGGATGCCGCTTCCCCAAGGCCTCGTATACGGCTGCGACAATATCCTCATCCGCCAGAACCGCGTCGGCGTGCGTCATCCAGCTTTCGCGAAGATCGCTGATTTCTTCCGAGATCAATCCGTCGCCGAAACTGAGCTGTCTTCGCCGCATCTCAATCATGCTGCTTCCTCCGCGCTTTTGATGCAGCCCGCTCCGGCCGCAGCAAATCATGATTAAGTTCGCAAACGGCCTCGATCGCCTCCTTCAGTTCCTGATAATTGCTCAGCCAGCGGCGTACCTCGGCAACACGCTCGCGGCGCACGCTGAACTGACGCGTGCGCCCGCCCGGATAAGTCACCGTCAGTACGAAAACGTGGTGGCCGTCTCCGCGCGCACATTTCGGACAGTCCTTGGTGTGCCGGATGGTGCGCTCCAAAAGCGAGCCGCGTAGCAACTCGCCGGTGATCGGCAGTTTGCCGACCAACTTCTGGCGCGCTCGGAGGGTCAGCTCGCGAATCATTCATAAGAATGAATCGCCGACCGCCATCAAAGTCAATCCAATTCCGTTCGCTCTTGCGGTTTTCTAGCCACCAGCCGATTCTGCGCCATCACCTCTGGCGCGCACTTTTGCGCCGGGAAGTAGACTAGTCACGTGAATCTAAAGTTCGCTGCATAATGTTTGCTGCGCTTTGTGGCAAAAGCGCTTCACGGATGCCAGGATTTCGTCGGCAGATTTCGTCCATTTGAAGGGCCGAGGATTTTGGTTGTGCCGGTCGATGAAGCTACGGATATCGGCCTCAAGTTTTCTGACGGAGGTGTGGACCCCTCTCTGGATTTTCTTTCTGGTGAGCTCAGCGAACCAACGCTCGACTTGATTGATCCACGATGCTGAAGTCGGCGTGAAGTGGACATGATAGTGCGGCCGGCGCGCGAGCCACGCCTTGATCATCGGGGTCTTGTGGGTGGCGTAGTTGTCCATGACGATGTGGATATCGAGCCCCTCCGGGACTTGAGCATCGACTTCCTTGAGGAACCTCAAGAACTCGGTCGCTCGGTGGCGCTTGTAGCATTTGCCGATGACGAATCCCGAGGCGACATCGAGTGCAGCAAACAGCGAGGTCGTACCGTGCCGCACGTAGCCATGCGTGCGACGTTCCGGAACGCCCGGCATCATCGGTAAGACCGGCTGCTCACGATCCAGGGCCTGGATCTGGCTCACATGGGGATTTGCGGGTCAAGATGTTCAGATCAGGATTACATCGTAAATTTCCTTTCGTTGGTCGCTATCCAAGGTCTGAGCCCGTTTGCATGACTCGGCCCGTTTCCGATGCCGCTTCAAACTCACATCCGGTCGCCGCTTTTAACGGCCGCACCAATATCCCGCTTGCGTCGGGCGAGGGCTCAGGAGGGCGGGACCATTCTTTTCTTCGGCTTTTATGCCAGGCCAAATTTCGGTCCGCTCACCTGGATCCGCCGGAGCTGATCAGGCCCCGGAAGATTGAAAATGGAAAGTTTTTGTTTTCATGCGGCCGTTGTCTCGGCTCCCTCCAAGACAACCCCAGCAGTCACGTATTTCCAGAAGGCGATCAGCAGCTTTCGCGCCAAGGCAACGATCAGCACTTTTCGAACACGGCCACCATTGAGTTGTACGCGATGATGGAACCACAGGGTCAGTATCGAACGGGGCTGATGCCTTATCCACAACCAGGCTAGTTGGATCATCGTTGTTCGTAGCCGCGGGTTGCCGGCTTTGGAAATGCCTTGTTCGTGCGCGACTGATCCGCTCCGCCAGGGCGTCGGCGCTAATCCGGCATAAGAGGCAACCTGCCGTCGGTTGGAAAAGCTTCGGAACAATCCCTCCGACCACAGGACACCGGCGAATTCCGGACCAATCCCCTTCAAACTCTTTAACATTGCTCCTGGCGCTGGCGTGCCTTCGTCCGGCGGGCTGAGCATCGCTTCCCGCTCCATCTCTACGGACTTGATCTGCTCAAGCGTGAGTTCGAGTCGATCAAGTTCGCGTCCAATCTGTGCCTTCAAATGCTCGGGCAGTGGACGGCCATCACCGGTCCGGAGTTCCTCAAGCCGTGCCCGTCTTTTGCGCAACAAGGGTTCATAGTCAGAGACGCCCTGGGCGAAGAGCAGCCCCTTGATCCGATTGACGTGCTCCACCCGCTCCGCTGTCAGGGTTTTGCGCTCGCGACAGATCCGGCGGCGATCCTCCTCGCGCGGCGTCGGTGCTCGAACCATGGCGCACACCCGTGGCTCGCCTCGCTTATACGCCAGCAACGCTCGCACCAGAGCTTCCCCGTCGATTTTGTCAGTCTTCGCCCGCCGGCGCCGGCGCGACGTCGCGATTGAGGCGGGATCAACAACGTGGCTTTCGACCCCTTCGTCCTGCAGCAATCGGTGAATCCAAAAGCCGTCCAAACCCGCCTCTTGAATCACGATGATTGGAACGACCTGCCCCATGCGGACCTGAACCTTATCCTTGAGCTGAGAGAACCGCATCCGCAGGCCAGCGACATCGCCGCTGCGAACCGCATGCTTCGACATCTTTTCTCCGCCGCCCGGTGACAACGATGTAATCAGCCAGGTCGATCGACTGAGTTCCAACGAGACGAAAATCGCACCAAGGTGGGTGCGGATAGCGGTCGGCGCTTGAGGTCGGTCAGTGACAATCTGCATGGTTGCCTCCAGAGTGAGTCGCTCAGCAACCTCACTCTGCCCGAGCGTCGGTCGCTATCCACTCCCCATGGGATCTTTTCTCATCGATGCTAAGGACGAGGGCTCGGTTCGGCGGGGACAGGTAGAGGCCGACGATGTCGCGTACCTTATCGACGAACAGCGGATCGCTGGACAGCTTGAACGTTTGGCTACGATGCGGCTGTAAG
>DASZZA010000327.1:0-4649 GCA_035545135.1 Lacipirellulaceae bacterium
GTGGGAAACAATCAGCCCGATCTGATCGGCGTGGCCGGCGAACATGACTCGCAGCGGAGCATCGGGATTGCAACAGGCGATCACGTTGCCGTGCAAATCGGTCCGCACATCGTCGGCGAATTCGCCGGCGTAGCGACGCACGATGGTCTGCACTGGTTGCTCGTAACCGCTGGGACTGGGCGTTTCGAGAATGTCCTTAAAGAATTTCTTGGCGGAGCTTTCCATCATTCCATTCGGTGATTGAGGCAGCTAGCAGCATGTTGCTAGCTCGGGTCGCGTGGTCAACTCTGCCGATTGTAGCGGTTTTGCTTATCGATCGGGAGCCGGGCCGACGATGATACCAATCGCCGTACGGCCCAGTTCACACTGCTGCGCTTCGCGCGGGGCAGCTTCGGGGGGAAACTTTTCTGCGGGCCGTGGGCAAATCTCCTCGTCGCCCTTGCGCACGTAGCCGCGCCGTTTCGTGGCGCGAACGCGAATTAGGTCGAGTTTCACGGAAACTCGCCGTTAGGTAACGAGGATTCTACCGATGCGACACCTCTTCACCGTCGCCGTAGTGCTGACCGTGATTTCGTTCACCCCGTCCTCGACGCAGGCGAACATTTTTGGCCTGTTCGGGTTCGATTGCGGCGGACCGCATAACTGTGGCTGCGCTCCCTGCGGCGGCTGTGGATGTGGTTGTGGCTGCGGGCCCCAATGCTCCGAACCGTGCTGCGGCTGCGAACCGGCGTGTGGCTGTGGCGTCGGTTGCTACGCGAACGGGCGACAGTATGCCGGACAGGTGTTTCATTGCTGTAATTGCAGCGGGCCGCCATGGTGCCCCTGCACCGGCTGTGATAACGGGTGCAACCAAGGCGGTTGTTGCTCGACGGGCGGCTGCGGCTCTTGCTGTGAGCCGACGTGTGGCTGCAATTGCGGTAGTTGCTGCAAACCTTCATGCGGCTGCGGTTCCTGCTGCGGCCCCTGCCGCGAACACTCGTGCTGTTTGAAGAAATGCGGTTTCTGTCACGCTTGCTGGGAAATTGTCGATGTGCTTTGCTCGTGCTGTCCCTGCGGCGGCTGCGGCGGCGCTCCCTATTGGAGCGAATGGCACAACGATCCGCCCCGGTGCCACGATCCTTGTAATTGCCACGGCGATTGGATTGGGCCGAGTTGCAGCCCGTGTGGTTCTGGGCCGTGCGGCGGATGCGGGCCCTGTGGCTGCGGACCATGCGACGGTCCTTATATGGGCGGTTGCCCCTGTGCTGCGAACGGAAGCGCGACCCCGGCGTATGCTCGCAACAATGCGCCGAATCGCCAGATGGTGACGCGAAGCGCGGACACGAGCCGGCAGGTTGCCAGTCAGCGTCCTAGTCGCTCGGCGGCGCAAGTTCGGACTGCCTCTCGGCCGGGGTATCCAGGTACAACCAACTACAACGGCCAGCCGAATCGGCCGATTCAGTGGTGAGCCGTGGGGCAGGCTTGCAGCCTGCCAAGTTGAAGTAAATTCGATCGCATGGCAGGCTACAAGCCTGCCCCGCGTAGAAATAACCGCTTAGCGTTCGATGTCGTTTGGGCGGCGAACGATTCCAACGTGGTGCCGCGAACATCGGCAAGGCGTGCCGCTGTGTGACGCACGTGGGCCGGCTCGTTGCGCTGAATCTTCCGGATCGGTTCGGGCGTTAGATACGGGCTATCGGTTTCGATGAGGATGCGGTCATTTGGCACTGCGGCGGCAATCTCTCGTAGCTCGGTCGACTTCTTGAACGTCACCATGCCGGCGAAGCTTATATAGAGGCCCATGGCGACGCATTCATCGGCCATCGCTCGGCTGCCTGTGAATGAGTGCATCACACCGTTCAGCGGGCCGCGCCGGCGAGCTTCGCGGAGCATGATGAGGATGTCCTCGTCGCAATCGCGCATGTGGACAATGAACGGTAGCCCGCGCTCCTGCGATAGCCGGATGTGCCGGTCGAAATAGTCTTGCTGCACGTCGAACGGGGTGAAGTCCCAATGACGGTCGAGCCCTGTTTCGCCGATGGCGACGACGGCCGGCTTATCGAGCATCGCGACAATGCGATCCCAATCGCCCGGTTGAGCCTCAGCCAAATAATTGGGCTGCATGCCGACCGCGGCATGAATTCCTTCAAACCGCAAGGCCAATTCCAAGCAAGCCATGCTGGTATCCGCCGAGATGCCGACGGCCACCACGTTCTGGACTCCGGCCTCGCGAGCCCGAGCGATGACTGCAACCCGGTCGTCATCAAACTCGGGTTGATCTAAGTGGGCGTGGGTGTCGAAGAGGCGCATGTCAGCTAGGGGTTGGCGGCTGGGACTCGAGCGGCGTCGTCCGTGCTCGCACGAGACGAACGCCTGCGCGCCTCAGCACGATCGCGACGATTGAACTCGCAACTACAGCCGCAAACTGTGCTGCCAATTGGCGCGTCACGCTCTCCGGCGGCTTTATTTTGTCAAAGAAGAATATCGCGAGCGTGGCTACTTCGATTATCCAGAACAAAACGGCCGAACCGATAGCCCACGGCGAGCCTCCGCCGTGCAAGATGAAAAGCGGCACGGCCACGGTCGGTAAAATGATCACGGTCAAGAGAGCGGATCCCGTTAACACGATCTCCGCATAAAACGGGAGCCCGAAGGGGTTGCTGCCGGGCGACCGTTCGGCTTGAAACTGCAGCTGCAGCGCCATGCCCAAGTCCACGGCCAGTAGAGTCGTCAGCAGCAGGATGAATTTGACTGAAAATCGTATGCGGCGCGGTAGTTGAACGTTTTGCGACGGCGACCAAAGTCTGAACCGCGCGATCCATCGAAAGAGCAGGAACAAAGCGGTGGTGATCGCGAACATCCCCAGCTCCACTAGCGCGACGATGACAAATTCGAGTTTCTGCACGGTATGAAATGTCGAGGGAACAAAACCCGGGGAGACCGAGACAAGTGCCAGGCAGGCGACGGCAATCGGCAAGCGGGTAAAAATGGAACCGCTGCCCAGGGCGGTCCATGCCGCGAACAGGATGGGCTGGGCTACGAAAAAACCGTAGTACGCGGTGATTGCCAGACTGGATGGATTCAGCGGCCAGGTCCAAATCACAACCGAGTTGACGAGCGCCAGGGCAGCGACGATCGCCAGGAGCGTGCCGTTCAATCTATTGTCCGCCGGCATAGCAGGCCTCGTGCTGCATTTCGGCTTCATCAAGGTCAATTGCCGCGACCCAGCCGATGAATCTCGACTAACCCATCGAGTTGCCGCCGCCGGCGAGCTGTTTGGCGTCTTCCGGACGGTGCGGCACATCCCCATTCTCTTTCGCAACGGGCGCGTCGTTCGCAATTGCGGACGTACCGCCGGCAGTGGTCGAGCCGGCCGAGCTGGGCACTAACTTTTGCAGCAGCTCAACGTGCCCCTTGGTCAGTCCGACGGCTTCGCCCGCCAGCGATTGGGCGGCCGGCGCGGAACGCAGGGCATCGGCGCACGTCTGTAAATCCGCGACATCCTGCTTCAGGCAGTCGATGGCCTCTTGAAGCAAGTAATCGATTCCGAGGTCGTGCATATCGGTGAAATCAATTGGGAAATCGCCGTGGTCCGGCAGGCCTTCGGCATCGAAAATATGCTGGGCCACGCGCTCGGCGAGCGCATTCTGGCCGGCGACAATTTGCTCGACCGTCTCCATCACGCCCTCGCGGCCTGGTGGGATGTACGGCCGAGCATAAACCAGATATTGCGGAAGCGATCGCTCGAGGATCACCAGCACGCGGTTGAGAGTGGTAATGATGTCAGGTGACGACATGACGACGAAGAGGGGAGAATAGGAGAAGGCGAGACACGAAGATTCTACATGAACAACTGTTGGCTAGCGGCATGTGCGATTTCCAAAATGCGGCCAGGCAGGATGCCATACACGAGGACCGGAACAGCAATGACAAACACGTATACGACCGGCACGAATCCGATGGTAACAGGCCCGCGATTGGCCGGTTCCGGATCCATGCACACGACTTTCGCTACGCGTAAATAATAGACCAGCGAAATGGCGGTGTTGATGCCGGCGATCACCAGCAGCGCAATCATTACCCAATTCTCGCGGGCGTCGACCAGGGCACTAAAAATTGCAAACTTGCCGACGAAGCCAACGAGCGGCGGCATGCCGATCAAGCTCACGAGGATGGTCGTGAGCGCAACGCTGGTGAACGGAGCGCTACGAATCAGCCCGGCGTAATCGGCAATCTCCTCGGTCCCCATGGCGTTTCGGAGGAAGGCGACGATCGCGAACGCGCCGAGATTCATGAACACGTACACCGCCAAGTAGAACAGGAGTGCCGCGACGGCCTCACGGGCGCCCACGGCATTACTACCGGCGAGTTGCACCGCGGCGGCGACGGCCATGATCATGTAGCCCGCGTGGGCGATTGTTGAGTAGGCGAGCAGGCGCTTGATGTTCGTTTGGCCGTAGGCGGCGAGGTTGCCGAACGTGCAGGTGACGGCGGCCATCACGGCCAGCAGGAGGACGATGAATTTGCGAACGGGCGCGAGGTGAGCGGCCTGGGCGCTTTCCGTTTTTGCGTTGTTGACGCTCGCCGATTGCGGCTGCGGGTTGGCGGCTTTTGTCGTTCGTTCCGCGACGAGCGTTGCTGCCGGTTTCGACGCCAGATTTGCTGGGTCG
>DASZZA010000328.1:0-3410 GCA_035545135.1 Lacipirellulaceae bacterium
CCGAACGACGGGTATCCTAGCTGTCGCGCGAGCCGCGACTTTAGCGATTGCGAAAGTCGGTCGAAGGTTTTTGCGGATGTCCGACTTACATAGTCGCGGGCTTCTTCGACAACGAGAAAACCTTGAACTCCAGATGCACGCGGCGCGCCGTCATTCGTCAAACGACAAGCGTGTTGCCCGAATGAGGCGGAGTTGTTTTCGTCCGCGGGTTTATCACGCTCACCATATCTCACGGTTGTCCCCCGTGCCTTGTCTAGATACAGCATCACGGAGTCGACTTACAAATAGCCTGCAGCAGGCTAAATCGTGATCTCAAAGGGGGCAGCTTCCGTGCCAGCCGGCGATTTCTCCCTGGCATTCTGGCCAAGTTTTTGCAGTGAAGGTTGTCGTCGCCGTCAAGTTGACGTGCGACATACGTGTTTGACACCGCCAGCCCCCTCGCTTTAATATGTTGCAATGGCAAGTACCACACCCACAAAGCGCAGGCCGGGCTCTTCACTTGAGGTTGGCATTTTCGGCTCAATCGACGACGCGCGAAAAGCCGTGCACGGGCTGCTCGCTGCTGGATTTACCAAGGACCACATTACCGTTTTGTGCTCAGACGAAGCAAAAGAACGCAATTTTCGCGAATTCGAGCATCAGGATCCCGCGGGTACGCACACGCCGACCGCGGCGATTGCCGGCGGTACGATTGGTGCCATAGTGGGCGGTCTGACGGTTGTCGCCTCAGCCATCGCTACGGGTAGCCTTGCGCTCTGGGCAGCCGGTCCGATCACAGCGTGGGCTGGCGGTGTCACGGGCGGACTCGTGGGGGCCATGATGACGCGGGGAATCGAAAAGGAGCTGGCCGACTTCTATCAGCAAGCGGTCCTAGATGGTCAGATCCTGGTTGCGGCGGAAGATCACGGGCCGAATCACTCGCAGAGACTTGCCGAAGCGGCCAGGATCTTGGCCGAATCGGGCGCCGCCCGACCGATGTCGCTGCCGGAAGAAGAATAGCAGCGAGTTGGAACTGTTGTAGCTGGTGTCTGCGACCCGGCTTGCGCACGCGCAAGAATGCATGAAAAAGGTGGTTTCATAGAGCTGGCTACAAGAACGCCGGCCGTACAGTGGCCAGCTACGATCGCCGATCTTGTCATGGCGTTTGGCGCAATTCGTTCCAACGTGGCTGGCCCAGTGCCACGTTTGGACCAACTCTTTTTTTGCCCGGCTGACGATGGCTTGCGGTGTCACGCCGTGCTGATACGAAATGGTCCACCGGGCTGGCACGGCAAATGCACCCCTTGTCCGGACCAATACGAGCTGAGGGCGGAGTTTGGGCAATGTCCGAGCCCGATGTCTTGATGCATTAGGCCTTGCTTCCTCGCGTACTCGCTCCTTCGTGAGTGTTTTTTGCATCCTTAGATCCGAGTATATGAGTGGCGAAATGCTCTGCACTGTGGTGGCGAAGTCGCCACGTTTATGAGTCGAGTCTTGAGGGTGGTTGTTCGTGGTTTTGTTCGTTGAAGGAGGTTTTATCATGTTTAGAAGAACGGGACTCTTGCTGCTAGTCGCTGCAACCGTGGGTTTAACGTTCGCGACGGCCGATAGCGCGCAAGCTTTTGGACGTCGCGGAGGATCATGGGGAAGCTGCGGCTCGTGGGGCGGAAGCTCGGGAAGCTGTGGATCATGGGGCGGAAGTTCAGGTAGCTGTGGCTGTTGGGGAGGAAGGCACGGGCGCCATCACGGCTCGTGTGGTTCGTGTGGCGGGTACAGCTCTTGTAACAACTGCAACTCGTGTAACACCTGCAGTTCGTGCAGTAGCTGCAGCAGCTGCGGCTCAAGCGATTGCGGCTGTGGTGGCGAAGCCTATGAGCATAAGCACCACCGCGACGCCGACGAGGAGCACGAGCATCATGGCGAGCGGCACGAAGCTCACTATGGTGGCGAGCAGACTTACGATTCGAACCAGCCGATGCCAACTCCCGAGTATCGAGATCGTCACAGCGAGAACCAGAGAGAGGTGAGTGAAGAACAAAACAAATCGCACGAAGCTAAGGAGGGTTCGGAAAACAAATCTCAACACGAGAACGCGAGGCAGGAAAACAATAGCGACAATCAAAAGGAGAACGCCGAAAAGTCGAAGGAACAATCCAACAAGGATCAGCAGAACGACAAACAGCAAAACGAAAACAAGCAATCCAAAAACAGTCAAACCAGTTCAGAAAACTGGAAGCAGGCCTGAAAGCACATCCTTTCTGCTGGCTTGACTTTTAAACTGGGCGCCGTTTGAAAACGGCACCGTCTCGCTGGCCGGGTGCTTCCCCCCACCACCTGGCCAGCGTTTTTATATGCGCGCACAGTTTCGAGCAAGCCACCGGAGTTAGCTGAGGTCGTCCGGGAATTCACGAGCGAAATCAGCCGGCGGGCACTAGTCCCCGGTCGGCACATGATGGCTGCACAAACCGAACGCTAGCGCGTTCCGGCTGATTATTCGCGCAATTCCCAGACGGCTTCAGTTGGCTGCAAGCAACTAGCCGGTGATGGATTTCGGACCGCCCTTGTAGCTGGGAACCCAACTGTGAGAGAACCTTTGAGCCGGACAATCTAGACCGATTGGGAAGATCGCATGAATCTTGACGGTCGTAACGGTAGTATCGGCTCGGACACGAGTTTCACTGACTTGATGAATGGTCGGCGATAACAGTTGTATTAACGCCGTAGCTTTCAACGGTCGTATCGAATTTACGACCGCTGAGGCCGTACGCGCGTTCGGCCGTCTCACAAAGCCAAGATGTCCATCAGGGCGAAATCGTGGTTCACCGACGTTATCAAGCCGTTGCGTGGGGAATTGCCCTGCTAGCGATATTTGGACAGAGTGCTGCCTGCGCGCAACCAACGTTGGATTCAGTCGTTCCTACGCCAACGATCCAACCGAAGCGATTACCGTCCGTCGATCAACAGGCTGAGCCGACGAGCAACGCCACGTACCGGCCCGATGATCGAGCCGCACCGGGGCAAAAAGACGTGGATCAGCCCGATGCGAGCAAGAAGGCGGATGCGTCTGCGCGTGACGAAAGTGGCTATGTGGTCGGCAGCGACCTCAGCGTGAAATCCGATTTCCGCAACGGATTGTTTCTCTGGTTCGCTACGCCGAATAACGATTTCACCATGCACATCGGCGGATGGGCTCAACTCGACAATGTCTGGTGGGACCAGTCGCAGGCACTGAAAGCTTCGCCAGGCGCGAGGCCGGGTCACGCCCAGGGTGTGGCCTCCGGTGCACCGGCCGGCGGCATCGGCGAACTGTCGGACGGCGAGTATTTTCGTCGAGTCCGATTGTTCTTCGAGGGAACTTTCTGGGAGAACGGTGAATACCGACTAATTCCCGCGTTAGAAAACGATCAATTCAGCACAGTGGGTCTCGACGA
>DASZZA010000329.1:0-7949 GCA_035545135.1 Lacipirellulaceae bacterium
ATTTTTATGAGTGGCGTACACGCCCATCGCCAGCCCCATGAACATGAGGCTGAGAATGACAATGACGACGACAAAAACCTTCCCGAGCCAATTCATGGATGTACAACCTCAAATTGGGCATTCCCAGCGACGACGGCGCCAGGTCGACAAGCAACTTAGCTACTACAAGCCAGCGTCCAAAACCGCCTTTCCTGGCCGGAAGTTGCGGTCAGGAGCCTACTTGCAGTATATGCAGCCGCCAAAACGAGTGTCAATTTTCGGGTTCGCGGCGGGTTCCATCGGGCGAAAAAACGAAACGTACCCGCAGTAACACGTCCCCGAGTCTTCGACGGGCGTGGTACAGGCGGTTTATTCGAGACGACCACGCGTTTGGCGTGAGCTTCTGCGCGTGCCACCGATACTGCAATCGGCACAACCGGACCGGACGCGTCTTAGCCTTGCGGGAAACACCCGCAGTGAGATCCGCAAGGTCCGGGAGGCATTTCGTGCCTTTCGCCTGCAGCGGCGCTTCTGGCCGGCGACGACACAACCGACAGCAGCTTCATCATTTTTGGGCTGCCACAGTCCGGGCAAACCGGCTCTGCCGTCGACGTAACGAGCAACTCTGATTCGCAGCCACATTCTTGACAGGAATACTCGTAGAGCGGCATGATCTTTTCCCTTCATCTACCAGCGTTCACTCGGCCGACGCAATATCTCGTTGAGGAGCACGGCCTGTCGGATTCCACTAGGGTTGGCCAGCAACGACGCCAATTGCGCCGCCGGCGTCTCGGTGGCTGCGGGGGTTGGTTCGGTGGCAGCGGGCGTCGTGCCGCCAACCAAGCTGCTGCCCGACAGCGTTCCGACAGTATGATCGAACTTCGCCTTGAGCTGAGTGTCGAATTGCTGGTCTTCAACTACAATCCGCTGCCCCAAATGCGAGGCACTCTCAGCCAGGCTGCGCGCGCGGGCCGAAACTTGTTCAGCCACGTGTTCGGCCACGCTTTGACGTCGCCGCTTCGACGCGGTCCGCGCGGAGCGTTTGTTGCCGGGCGGCGCCGCTGGTTGCGGCGCGCCAGGCGGCGCGGGCGGTTGTTTCTGACGCCACGCGGCTTGAGGCAATGGCTTACCAATCGTCCGCTGCTCAATAGGTCGCATCGGTTCAACGAGAACTTGAATCGGCGGCGGCGGCGGTCGTTGGACGGTTTGTTGCGGACCAGGCGGTGCCGGCCGTTGCGGTCCGGCCATTTGTTGACCGGGCCGTTGTTGCCTTTGTTGAGGCGGTTGGCTGGCGCGACGCAGAAACTCTTCCACCTGCGCCCTGAGCGGATCGGCCTGCTGACCGGCGCCCTGCGGCAGCGGCGGCTTGTTACCTGGTGGCTGCTGAGGCCGGGGCACTTGCGGTACGCGAGGCTGCCGTGGCCCGGCCTGATGATTCGCTTCCAGAATCTGCCGAATCACCAGGAAGATCACCGCCACCAGGCCGAGAAGAACCTCGCCGATGTCGGCCAGAACAGGTTGGATCAATGCGATCAACATTGCTTCAATTATATTCCGCAGCCGCCGGCACGCCCTGAATCTTTGAAGGGCGTGGCGACAATCGCACGCTTATGGTAACCGCGCCCATCGCAAGGCCTCTGGGAGTGCCCCCGGCCAAATCATTTTCGTCCTGGCAAGCTGGCCGTCGCGATTGCCCCGCGCATATTCGTATCGGCCTGGACATTTTGCAGCTTGTAGTAATCGAGAATGCCGAGCCGGCCGCTGCGGAACGCTTCGGCCATCGCGCGCGGCACCTCGGCTTCGGCCTCGACGAGCTTTGCCCGATTCTCTTCGATCTTGGCAATGTTCTCCTGCTCCTGCGACACGGCCATCGCCCGTTTGCTTTCCGCCGCCGCGCGTGCGACACGAGTATCCGCCTCAGCCTGATCGGCCTGCAACCGGGCGCCAATGTTGTCGCCGACGTCGATATCTGCGATATCGATCGACACGATTTCAAACGCCGTCTGGGAATCGAGCCTGCGTCCCAGCACGGCCTTCGAAATGCGGTCTGGATTTTCGAGCACGGCCGCGTGCGTTTCCGACGAGCCAATCGCGCTGACGATCCCCTCGCCGACACGGGCGACGATTGTTTCTTCCGTCGCACCGCCGATAAGCTGATCGAGATTCGCTCGCACGGTTACTCGCGCCTTCACCTTGAGCTGAATGCCGTTCTTCGCGACTGCATCGAGCGTCGGCCGTTTGCTGTTCTTTGGTGGGCAATCGATCACCCGCGGGTACACACTGGTTTGCACGGCTTCCAAAATATTGCGGCCGGCCAGATCGATCGCCGTCGCCCGCTTGAAGTCGAGATCAATGATCTTCGCCTTCCGCGCGGCGATCATCGAGCGAATCACCAGCGGCACGTTCCCGCCCGCCAGGTAATGGGCTTCCAACGCCTTGGTCGTAATCCCCTCGCTGTCGTACAACCCGGCCTGCACGGCCATGATTTTGCTCCGCGTGATGACCGTCGGATTCACTTTGCGGAACGTCATCCGCAGCAGGTCGAGAATGCCAATCCCGGCCCCAGTCGTGACCGATTGAATCCACAGGCGAAAGTACCGGGCAAAAATGGCGAAGAACGCCAGCGCGACGATCAGCGCGCCGATCAGCAGCACGAGCAGTATCGTGTTGCTGCTAAACGGTCCGCCGCCGATGCCGTTACCACCCTGGGCAAACAGCTGCATCACCGCAGCCAAGCATGAGCGCTCGGTAACGAGCATACTGTACATCGGCGTCTTCCCCACAAGTGATCGAAAGGGGTTTATCAACACATCGTCGGTTGTTTAACCCCAAAGAATATAATCACTTGTAACCGCTCGAACCCCTCTTTTCAAGATTGAGAGGGGCCGGCCGACATTGGCGATAACACTGGCGGCCGGCCGTGGTCGCGGCTAATAAAAACGAAACCGACACGCGACCGGGGGAATTTGCATTATTTCTTGAGCGGAATTACACTGGCGGCCAGTTCGAATGAGGACTGCGGCTACGAAAATAGCCCGGCACCTAGGCAATGTACTTCCTTGCTTAGCAACATTGCCAAATGTGCATCGGGCAGGGTGAGAGCAATGTCATGGCGAATCATTATTGGAAAACGAGTGGACTGTATTGCGCCGGTCTGGTCGTGGGCATCCTGTTCTCTGCCTGTGCGCGCGTAAAGGCGGTCACGTACGGACGCAAGAGTCCTGGCGGCGGCCCTTTCACGCTCGGCACCGCGTGGCTACCGGATATCCCACCTAATTTGGTGGGACCGGGCGGCGCGGGCGATGACGTAGAGTTCAATCTGGGCACCCCGTCGTCTTCGCCGTACACCGTGACGGGCGTCAATGGCCAGAACGACCGCCTGCTGGTCGGCAACGATTCGCTCCAACTCAACATCGGCACCTACAGTTTGCTCGATACGAGCGTCGCAGATGCCAGCCTTACGTTCGGCATCGCCAACGGCGACGACTCCGAAGTTGTGTTAGCTGGCAACGGCACCGGAGAATTGAACACGCAGACTGCCAACATCGCGGCGACGCCCGGCGGTTTTGCGAACGTAACTGTCAATGGCCTGGCGTGGAATGCCGTGCTCATCAAGGTAGGCGAGCTGGCGCATGGAGTGCTCACTGTTACAAACGCCGCCCAGATATCGTCCTCTAGCGGTCAGATTGGTGCCGAGATTGGTTCGGTGGGCGCCGTCACAATCGACGGCATCGGTTCATCGTGGAACACAACTTCTTTATTCGAAGTCGGAGGAAAGGGGAGTGGCGCTCTCACGGTTGAGAATGGAGGCACGATGACGAGTGCCGCGGGCCCCATAAGTATTGGCAGCCTTTCGGGTTCGACGGGCAACGTGACCGTTACTGATCCCGACTCCCAATGGAATGTCACCGGCGCCTTGCTGAGCATCGGCAACGACGGCGACGGTACGCTTACCGTCGAAAACGGCGGAAGCGTTTCCAGTATCCGTTGCCAAATTGGCGCTGACATCGGCGCCACCGGAAGCGTGACCGTGACCGGCGCCGGCTCGATTTGGTTTAACTCTCTCGACGTGCAAGTTGGCGGGAGTTTGTCGAGTCCAGGGGGCTCGGCCTCGATGACAATCACCGATTCGGGTCTAGTCGAAGTCGCGAACACGTTGAAGGTCTGGTCGCCGGGTACGATCGTTCTCGATGGCGGCACGTTGCGGGTGGGCCAGTTGGACGTCGAGGGAGGCGAGTTCAACTGGAAGGCCGGAACGCTGAACATCACCAGAGCCGGCGGCCTGACAATCGGCGCCGCCGGCGCGCTGGGGTCCGAA
Source organism: Lacipirellulaceae bacterium (assembly GCA_035545135.1). GTDB lineage: Bacteria > Planctomycetota > Planctomycetia > Pirellulales > Lacipirellulaceae > JABDGM01. The sequence goes on from DASZZA010000329.1 coordinate 4,298, forward strand.
GTGCTGCTCAATCATAATCAGCACCTCCAGGTCGATTTCGGCTTGAGCGTTCAGAGCGGCTCGACGCTGTTTGCCGCCAGCGGAATTGAGGCCGGTTCGATCACAGTGAGCACGGGGGGACAGATGTTCCTGGGCGGCGCGTCGCAAGATTTTGGCGCCGGTCTCACGAACCAAGGCGATCTGGTGTTCACCGAGGCGACCACCGCCAACGGTCCTGTCAACAACGGCGGCGATGGAACGATCACCGCGCTGGCCGACGTGACGTTCAATGGCCTGGTCGTCGGCGATGGAAGCTTTTTCGGTCCGGGAACCATCACGTTTGCCGGCAACTTCGCGCCAGGCGCCAGTCCGGCCAGCGTGAGCTTCGACAGCAGCGTCGCGTTGGGCGACCACAATGCGCTCTCCATCGAATTGGGCGGCACGGTCGCCGGCAACCAGTTCGACCGGCTCGTCGTCGGTGGAAACCTGGCGATGGGCGGTTCACTGGATGTGTCGCTAATCGACAGCTTTTCGCCCGCGGCCGGCAACTCGTTCGATATTCTCGATTGGTCCACGACCTCCGGCTCGTTCGCTTCAATCAATCTGCCGGCGCTGGCTTCCGGCCTGATGTGGAACGCGTCCCGCCTTGCCACGGCGGGCGTGCTCAGCGTTCAACTGGTCGGCGATTACAACGGCAACGGCGTGGTCGACGCGGCCGATTATATCGTGTGGCGCAAAGCGCTCGGGCAAAGTGGCGTCGGTTTGGCCGCTGATGGCAACGGTAACGGCAAAGTCGATGAGGGCGATTACGTTGTGTGGCAAACGAACTTCGGCCAATCGGCGATCGCCGCCGCCACAACTATCAACGACCCGGCCACGGTCCCCGAACCGGCGTCGCTCATTCTTGCGATGATCGGCGCGGCGGCCATTAGTGCATCTGCCCGAGTGCGGCCACGCCATCGTTGACGGCCGCTGCAGGCCTCGAATTGCGGCGGAGGTCGGCTGGCAGTGGCGCCCCCTTCGAGCCACGGTCGCTGCGATTGCGAACCTGTGTAAGAGCTTCTAACAAAATGGCTTCGGAGAGGGGGACAGTCCCATTTTGCTCCGATGACTCCGCAAAATTGGGACAGTCCCCGGGCATTTTGTTAGAAGCTCTTAATACTGCACTTCGGGTGTTTCGGGGCGTGCGGGGCGCGGGAGAACGGGCGTTCGGTCAAATCCGCCTGTGCCGTCGTAAATCTTCGGGGGAAGCTGATATACGTATCCGCTTACATTGCCCCAATCCATGTACCGGTCGGGCGGGCTCGTTCGGTAAATGAACTCGCCTTCGTGGAAGCGATCAAACCAGTCGAGTCCCGTGCCACCGAACGCCTGGTCGAGTGCATCGGTAAACAGATGGTCGTCGTGGTTGCCGCCGTAGAGGAAATCGGCGCCGGCGCCGCCGCGGATCGTGTCGTTGCCATCGAATCCAAAAAGACTATTGCTGCGGGCATTGCCCGTGATCGTGTCGTCAAACTGCGACCCATAGACGTTCTCGATCGCCGTATCGTTTGACAAGACGAGCTTCAGGTTCGTCAAGTTCACCGCGTAGGCGGGACCTACCTTCGTGAGATCCACGTTTACGCCACTGGCGAAGTCGTAGAAGTTTAGCGTGTCGACATCGGCATTGGCAGCTTCGTTAATCGTATCTATGCCCAGGTTGCCGCCGATGAAAGAGTACACGTCGTCGCCGGCGCCGCCGTCGAGCGTATCGTTGCCTTGGGCGCCGACAAGCACATCGTCATTGTCTCCGCCCACCAGCCAGTTGTCGCGCACGTTGCCGGTGATTACGTCGCGGAACGCGGTACCAAACACATTTTCGATGGCTGTGTTGCCGCATTGCCGGAGCCGCAGACCATTCGAGTCGACGACCAGCGGCAGTCCGCCGCTGAGATCGAACTTCGCACCCAAGTTGACGACTACGCCAGTTTCGAAATACGTAAAATCGAGCGTATCCGCATCGACGTTCGCTGCTTCGCTCAGAATCACGTCTTCGCCCAATGCTTGGCCGCTAAACACGTAGCGGTCGCCGCCGGCGCCGCCGTGCAACTCGTCGTTGCCCAGGCCGCCTTCCAGCACGTCGTCGAAGCGGCCGCCCCAAAGAGTGTCGTTACCGGCTTCGCCGTACGCGAATGTTTTAATTCCGCCCAGCGGATCGTCGATCAACCGATCGTTATTCGCGCCGCCGTGGAATTCGAGGGTGATGTTATTGAGCGTAACGTCCGAATCCAACTCATTCACCACGACGTTGAGCGTGTCGTTACCGTCGAATCCATCGAAAATGACTCTGGTAACGTCGGTTATATCTTTTGTTTTATTCTGATGGTCGGTGCCGCCGTTGATTAATTGGGCATATAGATCGACATGGACCCGGTCGTCTTCAAACCGAATCTGCGCCACGTCGTTGAGGCTCGCCCCACTGATGGTGAGGATATGATTGCTGAAGCTGATATCGCCGGCCATCATCTGCCGGTCTTCCAAAAGTTCGAACCTGCGCGTCGTAATTGAGCGGCGACGCATGGCTCAGCTCCTTTCGCGGGAGGACGGGAAAATCGTACTTCGATTCACCCGCTCATACGGAGCGCGTCGCGAGCTGTTACAGCTGCGAATTTCAATTGCGTGAAAGTGCCCGGGAATCATACCCGTCGAGAGCCGCCGGGGGGTTCGGTCGCGGCGACCGTTTAACGCCTTCGGCGTATCCAACGAATGACCACTCCGCATGCGCTAGCACTTGCATAATGCCGGGGGGCTGCTGAGTTATTGCTGGTACCCGCGCGCTTTTCAGAACGGTACCTGAAATCGCAAGTCTTCGGATGAAGAACCAAAGGATCGAAATTCGTGCGAATTCCGCTGCGTGTCAACGGAGCCTACACATTGCCCCAGCCGCTTTGGCTCGACCGCTGGATCAATTCCATGAAGCGCTCTTGCGCTTTTCGGAGCACCAGCTCGCGGTCGGTGGACCAGTTAATGGCTTCATTCCACCATTCGTACAGCTCGCGGCGGCTGCTCAGCTCGCTCACGTTGCGGATCGCTTCGTCAGCCTCGGGGCCGTACGTATCGATCTTGTACACGAGGATGTCGGAGAGAGGATGATCGCCCGGCTTGCCGTCTGGCATAATGACAACCTCCTACGCGAGCGGATCCTCGAACGACTCGATGCCTAGCTCGTCGATGGGGCGTGACAGAATATCTTTCGGATCTCGCTGGGTCGGTCGCTGGTCCTTACCCGCAGGGCGAACGACCACCCGGTTGGCTCGTACTTCAACGACCACCACGTACGTACCAGGCTCGATCGCCTGGCCTTGGCTCACGGCGTCGATCATCTGGCCGTCGATTTCCACGGCGCCGCTGGGCAGCATTTTCGACCGTGCGACGCCGACGCGGCCGAGGAGGGCCCGCCGGGGGTCTTCGGGAAGTACCTCATCCTCGCGGGGCAACTCGCCGAGGAAGGCTTTTCCCATACGGGTTTTCGGCCAGTATTTGAACGCGACGGCCACCAGCGACGGCACAGCCAACACGGTGATCGCGGCAAAAATGAAACCGGTGGCGGGGCCTGTTGTCGGGCCTTCCCACGATGCAATTAGAATCGAGGTGATGAAGGCAATCGCTGCCAGAATGCTGATGATGCCGCCGG
>DASZZA010000330.1:0-4679 GCA_035545135.1 Lacipirellulaceae bacterium
GCACCGCCCAATCTGGCGGCCAGCAAAGACAAATTACTTCTGGCAACGGTTCACTGGGAACCTGCCTCGATCCAGCTCACGGCTCGCGAATTCGATCGCTACGTTCAGCGGTGGGGCACACCTATTCATCGCGATTCGCGTCAGGAAGCGGCCCTTCCGGAACAACTCTTCGCGCTCCTGTGGCAAACGTTCGCGCCGCTTGCGCACGTGGAGCTTGACCCGAAAGACCCGCGCCTAGTTACACTCCAACCGCGCGGAGCCGAACTGCCGCGTTCCGCAGGCTCCGCGCCGTGGGCCAAATCGGGCGACGTATTTCTGCCCATCCTGCGCCGCACCACCCGCGGCGGTCAGCTCGAGAAGAAAGGCGGAATTCAAGTCGTGCCGTGGACCTACCTGGAGGCGACGGGAACGAAGGGCAACGCAATCGCCGGCCGCATTGAAAGTGCGAATCGCCGCCCGCTGGTTTCGCGTCGACCCGGGCGAATCGAGCAGGTGGCGATCGCCGTGCGCGCCGATCCCGCGGTAACCATTTTGCAGCTTCACTCCCGCACCGACGCCGACAAACCCCTCGTAGGCTACGAAGCGTTTTTGCAAAAGCCGGGCGAGAAAGCGCTCGTGCGAATCGGCATCACCGATACCGCGGGGCGTATTCCGATTGTTCCCGGCAAGGATCGTATCCAATTCGTCGTCGTGAAACATGGCAACCAGCTCTTGGCGCGGGTTCCAATCGCATCTGGCGCGGAGGCGCGCGTCGATGTGCCGCTACCGGATGATGACGCGCGCCTTGCCGTCGAATCGCACCTGGCCGCCGTACGCGAGGATCTCATCGACGTGGTCGCTCGGCGCAACATCATCATTTCACGGGCACGCGTAAAGATCAGGCAGAAGGACTTTGCATCGGCTCAGCAACTGTTGCAAACGCTCGACGAAATCCCTGGCCGCCCGCAGTTCGATCTCGCGCTCTCGACGGCCCAGCGCACATTACGCAGCAATGACCCGCAAATACAGCGACGCATCGATCAACTCTTCACCGCAACGCAGACGCTGCTGACGCAATATCTCGACCTACGTCCGATCAACGAAATCCATGACGAGCTGCGCGAAGCGCAAGCCAAAGCGCAATCAAAGCAGGCGCAACCACGCCGCGCCAAGAATAGCTGAGCCAATCAACAGCCAAAGCGCGCGGCGCGAGCGACGATCGCGATACAAAATTTGCACGCTGGGTGCTATAGTCGCCGAGCACGTGGATCAACCAAGAATGCCGAGCCACCAAGCCAATGCTGCCGCGGCCGCAACGCCGATGATCGCAACGACAACGACAAACGTCGACCACCTGCGAGTTGTCGGCGCCGGCGGAATGGAAACGGATGGTGGCGCTGAACGTCGCACGGCCGATACCCCGGCCAACGTATCTTCGATCTCGCTCGCAACCGACACCGTTCCCTGCGAGATCTGACTCGGACTTTCGACTCCCGGTCCTACATCCAGATCGTCGAGCACGTACGACGCGGTTTCTTCCAATGCCGCTGATGGGGGAGGCGCCGGTGCGCCGCCACGCACATAAATGCCCGAGCTGTTCGGCGCCCTCTCCGCGAGATGTTTCGTGGCGTTCGCGTCGCACCACGGACGCAAAAGTTCGACCACCGCGGCGGCCGTCGGCGTGCGGGTGTCCGGGTTCTTGTCCATCATTGCGGCAATCGCATCGCAGAATCTCTTCGGCAAGTCCGGATTGAAATGCAGCGGATTGAGCGGCACCTCGTCCAAATGCCGGCGAATCTTGTCGGCCGTGTTGCCGCCCGGAAACGGCACCTTGCCCGTCACCGCATAATACAATGTGCAGCCCAACGAGTAGACGTCGCTAACGGGGACGACTTTGTCCGGCTCTCGAATCGTTTCCGGCGCCAAGTAGTCGGCCGTGCCCACCAGCGAACTCGCCTTGCCGGTTTGTGGCGCGCTTTCCAGCTCCTCCATTAAAAACCACGCCAGCCCGAGATCTGTAATCTTCGTGCGGCCGTCCGGCGTGACGAGCAGGTTGCCAGGCTTCACATCGCGATGCACTAACCCACGACGGTGCGCGTAGTGCAAACCCTCGGCAGCTTGCGAAATGACCGTCGCCGCGATCGGGTAGGGCAGGGGACCGTTACGCCGCACAAGTTTGCGCAGGTCGGTGCCCGGCACATACTCGGTCACGAAGAAGTAGGTATCGCCTTCATAATCGGCGTACGACACCCGTACCAAATTCGGATGATCGAGTTGCGCTTGAGCCCGAATCTCGCGCTGAAACGCCGCGACCGCTTCCGGCGTGCTCTTCGACTTCGGCAAAACTTTGATCGCTTCAATGCGGCCTAACAGCTTGTGTTCGGCTTTGAACACATGCCCCATGCCGCCCTGTCCGATCGCGTTGACAATGCGATAAGGACCCAAATTGAATTTGGTCCGGCCCTCTTTGAGCTGCTCGACTTGCCAGCGATTGAGATAGCCAAGATCCACCAATCGCTGTCCGAGCACCTCGTCGTTCATCGCTTGAGTCGAGGCCGGGTCCGTACTCTGCGCCGCAAGGCCAGCAACCGCGTCGTCGATTTGCTGCTGAGAGAGCAGACCGCTTACGAGCGCAGCATTGCAAAGAACAGATTGAGACGTAGATGGCGTCATGAGCTGGGATCCGCTACCGCTTGCCTTTCGGGTGGACCATCATCAGCCGCTTAAAATGTTAACGCCAGGCTCAACAGCGCGCCAAGCAGCCCGATTGCACTCGAAACGTAGTTCGGCCCAGAACTTTCCCGTTCAATCTCGGCCGGCCAAAAACCGCTGCCACGCCGTCGGCAGCGGCGCTTCAATCTCCAATTGAATCTTACTCACAGGATGCTCGACGACTAGCCGCCGACTGTGTAGCGCGATACCCGCCGGAAACGGCCGACAGCCGCCGTATTTCCGATCCCCGACAATGGGAAATCCGGCGTGGGCGAGTTGCACGCGGATTTGATGCTTGCGGCCCGTGAGCGGCTGGATTTCCAGCAGCGACAGTCCGGTAGACAAGGAAAAGGGGTGACAAGGAGACTCGACGTCCGGCGTTTGAATCTTCTCCCTGTCTCCGTGTCTCTTTGTCTCCTTGTCTGAATTCAGCACTCGGTAGGTCAACTCCGCTCGCTGCGCACCCACTGTGCCGGGTCCGGTTACATGCATCCGTCGATGACGCTCGTCTTTTCGCAGGAAGTCGACCAGCCTTCCCTCGGTTGGCTCAGCCTGTCCCTCGACGATCGCCCAATATAGCTTCTCCACATCCCGCTCACGAAACTGTTTCGACAACCGTCCCGCCGCCTTCGATGTCCGCGCCAACAAGACCACGCCCGTCACGGGCGCATCGAGTCGGCTGACGATTCCCAGATAAACGTTGCCCGTTTTGTGATACTTCCGCCGAATGTATTCCTTCGCTTGCGACAATAGCGTCGGACGATCCGCCGCCACTCCCATCGTCGGCAGCATCGCCGGCTTGTTGACCGCCAAGAGGTGATTGTCTTCGTATAGGACCGAAAGCATGGGAGGGAACTTGGCGACTGGAGCGCTAGGGGCTGGGGGTTGATGGAGCGAGGCTGTTACAATGATCGCATCATCAATCTTCGCAATTGAAGAACGACGACACAATCGAATGACAAAAGCCCAATTCCCAGCCCCCAGTCCCCGGCATCACCTTATCCTGGCCAGCGGCTCGCCCCGCCGCCGCGAGTTGTTGCAGGAAGCCGGCTACGCATTCACGATCATGCCGCCGAAAGAGGAGGTCGAATGCGGCGTATGCAGCGAATCCGGCCCGGGCGGTTTGGTCGCCGAACTTGCCTACCGTAAGGCCGCCGCCGTACGCAATAAACTCAAGACTGAATCTCTCCCTCTACCCCTCTCCCGGTCTCCTCTTCTAATTCTCGCCGCCGACACCGTCGTCGAATGCGACGGCTTCATCCTGGGCAAACCGCGTGACGAACAGGATGCCCGAAACATGCTCGCCCAGCTCAGCAGCCGCGAACACCGTGTTCTCACCGGCGTTTGCTTATGGCCGGTCGAACACCCTCTCAGTCCCCCAAGGGACAGCGGTGAAGGTGCATTTCCCCCTCTCGCTCCGGGAGCGGGCCAGGGTGAGGGTGCCTTGTTGCCGTCGCCAAAGCGCCTCATACCCGCACAACTCCTCAAAAATGCACGGGAGTTCGAACGTCAAGACACCTTTACCCCTAGCCCCTCTCCCGAAGGGAAAGACGAACCTCTCATCCGCGTCGCCGTCACGAAGTTGCGAATGGATCCTCTCAATCAAGAGCAATTCGACGACTACATCGCCAGCGGCCAATGGGAAGGCAAGGCGGGCGCGTTTGGCTACCAGGACCGCCTTGGCTGGGTCCATATTGTCGAAGGAAGCGAAACCAACGTCGTCGGCCTGCCAATGGAACTATTAGCCGAAATGCTGGCGGAAGTAGCACGGAGCAGGGGGCAGGAAGCAGGGCGATCAGAATAAGAGCCGTATCGGACGTACAATTCACCTTGCTGCTATACCGCAAAAATACGACAGTTAAACAAAATATGTCCTCCCGCTCGTCTTATTCCCTGCCCCCCGCATACCGCATCCTGCATCCTCCCCAATGAAACTTCGCGTCGGCGTTGTCGGACTTGGCCAAGCGTGGGAAACCCGCCACGCCCCA
>DASZZA010000331.1:0-5035 GCA_035545135.1 Lacipirellulaceae bacterium
GACAACGGGAGGGGAGCAGGGTGGGGTTGAGCAACCGGGGATGGCGTCTCTTTGACCCCATCAACGACGTTCGCAGAACTTATGCTCGCGACTCCGGCGCCAATCGCCGACGATGTGCCATAGAAGCGATTGCCAAGCCACTGCTCCACAGCCATAAAGAGCGCAACTGCGAGAATCAGAGCGGGGAATAGTTCGCGACCAATCCGTCCCAATCCTACACGCGTGGACAGCTCGGCGCGGTTTGTCGTAATCGAGGCGCGATTCTTTCCGAGAATTTTGACGACGTCGGCCGCCGCCACTCGGCCCAGCCGGCTGATTTCCGCCGGTACGTTGACGCTAAAACCGCGATCGAGCCGCTCGTTTTGGCCACCGGCGCGCGCTCGGTAATTTCCCGGCACGTCCGTTGTTGCAACAGACAGATTGTGTTGACCTGGCGTTAACGACTGTCGCAAGGCGCTGCCATCCGGAAGTTGAAGCACGTAGCCGGAGATTTGTTCGCTCAAGCCCAGAGGTAGAACGACTGTTTGCCCCGTTTGGTAATTGAGCGGCGCTTTGCCTAAACCGGCCAGATAATCCGCGACACTGTTGGCCAGCGCTAGGAAAGGCCAGGGCTCGGACCCAGTGGGGAGCAAGTTCCAAGGATCGTTGTAAGCGGGGTCGGAAATCGGTGTCGTCATCAAGATCACGGAGCCGGCGCCGACCTGTCGTTCCAAGAGCGCCGGCTTTCCATTGGCAAAGGTTGCCACGACTTGAGCCGGCTCGTTGCCCGCCTCCAACTCCCAAAATTTGAATACGGGAAACTCCGACCATGGAGCCGTACTCGCTAGCTCGCCCAATTCGTGAAGTGCCGGATGTTCAGTCGCAATCGGCTGTAAGTACGTTGCTTCGCGCGATTGCCAGCGTAGCTTACCGGGCAGCAGTTTCTGCGGTTCAGCGGCGTTCATCTCCTCGCGGCGAGCGTGGCGACCCAGGAAGATTCCGACTCCGCCTCCTCCTTCGGCGAAATTCACAAGTGCTTGCCACGCCGCATCCGTCATCGCAGGCGGATCTAATAGACAAACGGCCGCGTATTTCGATAGACCCATATCCGATAAGTGCTCGAAGGTGCCAACGTGGCACACAAATCCGGATTGGACCAGTCCGCTCGTTGTAGTTGGCGAAAGCGCCTCGCGCAAAAACACCGTGTCGTCAGGCTTCTCGCCCAGCAACAGAATCTTGCTGGGTGGTAGAACTTCGACCGTGAAGTAGCGAACGTTGTCGCAAGCCAGTGCGTCGCGGCCCATAATCCGCACGAACCCCTGATGCGTACCCAGCGTCAATCCCGATAGTGAAAACTCGATTGGCGCAGGCTGATCGTGGCGTAGAGTGGCTACTTGTTGGCCGCGCTTTTCTGGCGGGTGCGAGCCGTCGCCGATGAACAATTCCACTGTCGTTTCTTCCTTGTCCGCGGCGCCGGAAGCTGTTAAATCGGTATTCAGTTGCAATAGACCTCCAGGCGCAATCCGTTCGCTGGAAAGTCTCAGGCCGTCCAGCCCAAGGTCTTTTGGCTCGGTCGCGCCAACATCAATCAGATAAACATGCGTGCCGGGTAATTGGTCGAGCGATTTGGCAAATTGGTTGAGCGTGTCTTGCGGCCATGCTTCGGCTGCCATATCCGTAAACACGTAGATCTCACCGCGATAATCGTTCTTGCTTTCGAGCCAGCGTGCCGCGTCCTGGAGAGCCTCAGCCAGCGGGCGCACGACTGCAGTCGGCTCCAGCCGTTCAACGCGCAGCTCGGCCGCATCGCGATCGAGATCCTGTCCACGCTGCTTGCCTGCGCGATCGACCACCGTCACTGGATTCTCGGGGGGCAATTGAGTGATGAGCCAACTTGCCAGTTCCTTTGCTTTTTGCAAGCTCGACTTATTGCTTTGCTGGTATTCCATCCGGAGGGAGTTATCGAAGACCAAGGCGGATGCGATCGGTGCTCCTTCTTTGCCGGCGGCACCGGCGCTACGTAGCGTCGGCCGCGCCAATGCAAACGCTAAAAATGCAATAATTGCGCAGCGCAGCGCCAGGAGAAGCAAATGCCGAAGTCGCAACCGATGCTGGTTAACAGAGCGACGCTGTTGGACAAATCGCAAGGCGGGAAACGTCAGCCGTTGGACCTCTCGCCGCATGATAAGATGCAGCACGATCGGCACTGCTATTAGCGCGGCGCCGCCCAATAAGGCTGGTGTTACGAATCCCATCGCATTGAGTCTCGGCAATGCCTGCTACGAAGGACACGAACTTCTCAGCGGACCATATTGAGTCTTCGTTCGTGCTTGCATTGGCCCTGTAAGTAATACTATGCCCGCGAACGCCGCATGACCAAGTATTCTGTGAGCGCCCGATCGAAAGGCATGCTTGTATCCAGCGGCACGTAATCGATGCCGCTCTGGAAACACTCGCGGCCATACGTCTCGCGGAACGCCGCGATCTCTTGCAAGTAATCGCGACGAAAGTTATCAGCATCGACTTCTAACTTCGTGCTGGTCTCGGGCTCTTCCAGCTCGACGAGGCCGGAAAAGGGAAACGCCACTTCCGCTTCATCCAGGATGTGAAACAGAATTACGTCGTTGCCACCGTGCCGCAGTTCCTGCAGGGCACGGATGATCGGGTCCGCGTCGGCCAACAGGTCGCTGAATACCATGACAAGGCTCGCGTGCTTGAGCATTGCCGCCAACTGGGTAAGGCTCCGTCCCACGTCGGTTTGGCCCGCCGGCCGTAAGCGCGCTAGCAACGACAAGATGTTGCCGATTTGCTGTCTTTTGCTCTTCGGCGCTAAATGATTGATAATCTGATCGGCGAACGTGACCACACCCACAGGGTCGTTTTGATGAATCATCAGATACGCGAGCGCGGCGGCCAGGCAAATCGCGTAGTCCAGTTTCGTCAGCTCCTGACGGTACGTGTATGCCATTGATTCGCTGAGGTCCATCGCCAGATAGCCGGTAATGTTGGTTTCTGCCTCGAACTTCTTGACGTAATACTTATCGGTCTTCGCATACACTAGCCAATCGAGGTCATTCGGGTCGTCGCCGGGCGTGTATTTGCGGTGCTCGCTGAACTCAACGGAGAATCCGTGAAACGGGCTCGCGTGCAGACCGTGAAGGAATCCTTTTACAATGAACTGCGCGCGCAAGTCCAGCCGTGAAATCTGTCGGATAACCTCCGGCTTCAGATACTTTTCAACGGTGGACATTGTTCCCCACAAACCCGCCAAACAATGCACCACAGAGTACACGGACGACACGGAGAGAAATCGCGAATCGACGCTAACATGCCGAAACCAAGCAGAAAGTGTTCTTCCTTCGAATTGCTTTAATAGAGCCAAAGCGGAGGTTGGCGATTCATCTTCGTTTGTTCTGCGTTCTTGTGCCCGCTGTGGTGAAACGAGTTGATTTGTTACGAAGCGAACTTCGGAATCTCCGGCAGCGGGATTTCTCGGAGCAACCGGGCTACCAGGTCTTCAGTCGTCATTCCTTCTGCTTGCGCTTTGAAATTGGTGCTGATCCGATGGCGTAGTACCGGCACGGCGACCTTTTGCACATCGTCGATGGCCACGCTGAACCGGCCATCCATCGCCGCGAGCGCTTTGCCGCCGTGAATCAGGAATTGACCCGCGCGCGGTCCAGCGCCCCAATCGACAAGCTCTTGCACCCATTTCGGCGCCGAGGGGTCTTTTGGCCGCGTGGCTCGCACCACTGCGGCCACATACTTAATGATATGTTCGCTCACGGCGACCGACCCGACGAGTTTCTGCAAGTTGAGAATTGCCCGTTCGGAGAGCACTTTGGCAACTTCCGGTCGCTCATGACGCGTGGTCGCCGCCAGAATCTGCTCCTCTTCCGTGGCGGACGGATAATCGACCTTGATGTTGAACATAAACCGGTCGAGCTGGGCCTCCGGCAACGGATATGTGCCTTCCTGTTCGATTGGATTTTGCGTCGCAATGGTGAAGAAGGGATTCGGCAGCGAATACGTCGATTGGCCGGCGGTAACCTCTCGCTCTTGCATTGCCTGCAGTAGTGCGGCCTGGGTTTTTGGCGGCGTACGGTTGATTTCGTCTGCCAGCAGAATATTGGTGAAGATTGGCCCCTCGACGAACCGGAATGAGCGGCGTCCCTCGGCATCTTCTTCTAGCACGCTCGTGCCCGTGATGTCGGACGGCATTAAGTCGGGCGTGAACTGAATTCGCTTGAACTGCAAGTCGAGGATGCGGGCCAGCGTGCTAACAATAAGCGTCTTGGCGAGCCCGGGGACGCCGACCAATAAACAATGCCCGCGCGTAAAGATCGCCGCAAAAATCTGCTCGATGACGGCGTCCTGGCCGACGATTATTTTTTGCAATTCGCGCTGCATGACCTGCCGATGCTGGCGAAACTCTTGCAGCACGTCGCCCAAATTGCGCGTCTTCGTCGGAGGTGTCGTCGGAGTTGAGGGGGGTGTCGAAGTAGACATGTGGCTTGTCAGCTGTCCGGCGTCAGTTGTCAGTTACAACCGCGTATATTGTTGACAATCCATGGCGACAGACCAGGGGCCTGGACGAGCGACACGCATTATCAGCGCATTTTATCGGTCGAGCGAATGAGCGACAATTGTCCGCCAACTGCCTGCGTTGCCGCTTCAACTGCTGAAACCTAAACTACTTAAAGATGGCTTGCTGTGCCGCACGTATAGGATTCTAAATGGCTCGTCACCGAAGGCTAGTCGGGGTTACGGCCGTGGCAATCGTAACGATTGTAGCACCGGCGCCCGCGCTTGCGCAACCGGCTCAGCAGCCGAGGGAACGGCCTATCGACGCGGCTCAAGTTCTGACTGCGATTAATCGCGGCGTCGCATATCTTAAGAGCCAGCAACAGCCGCGCGGAAATTGGCCTGAATTTGCGAACTTCAACGGCGGCGTTACTGCTCTGTGTACGCTTGCTTTGCTCGATTCGGGTGTTACGCCCAACGACCCAAATGTGAGCCAGGCGCTTACATATTTGCGCGGGCTCGAGTTGGATAA
>DASZZA010000332.1:0-5919 GCA_035545135.1 Lacipirellulaceae bacterium
CATCGAGCCGCGCGGTGGTCCCAGCCAGTCGATTTCATCGGCAGGGGCGTTTGCCGCGTTCGGTGAACGCACATCGAGATTCGCCGTGCGCCCAAATCGCCGCACAAAACGCGCGCTGAGCGCCACGTGTACCACGACCGCCGAGGCAACGGCAAGACCAATGAATTCTGGTCGCTGTACTTCAACGGTAAGCGTCTCGACGGCCTTCAGAAGTCCTCCCGGAACGGTCGATAGCCCGACGGCGAGCGCCGGCGCCGACCCGCGAAAAAGAAAGTGAATTCCGTAAGAAACTGCGACGGTCCACACCACCATGATCAACAGTGCGACGGCTACCGCGCTCACTTCGTCTTTTCGATTGACTCCCCATGCGACCGCCCAGATGTAGAAACTTGCCGCCGTATAGAAAACGACCAATGTGGCGTTGGCGAACCAGTTATGAATTCCGAAGGAGAATTGGAGCTGACTGCGCCAATAATGCTGGATGCCATGCATGAAGCCCAGCGCGGCCCACACATAAAGGAGCGCTATTGTCACGCCCGCGGCGGCCAGAATCGTCGCCAGTCCATAGAACCACTTGTGTACCGCCACTCGCCTCATCGGAACAGGCAGCGCTTGAAGAAAGGCGAGGGTGCCGCGCGATCGCTCGCCGGCCGCCGTGCCAAGGCCGATAAAAATCGCCAGCGGTGCAACGCACAGGTCAAGCAGAACTTGCCAAGCATCCAGGACGTCGTCATCTCGTTCTATGGTGACACGAATTAGCACCGCAACGCCCAGGAGCACGGCCAAGAGCGAAACGACTTTCCACTTGTGCTCGTTCCATTCTTTCCAAGCCAGGCTTTGCCAAATCGTGCGCATCGTAGTGAATTCCATTTAGCCCCCGGCGATTCGCCGGGGGTTAAGTTGCTAGTTCAAGACATTTGGAGTTCGGCTTGCGGGTTAACAGAGGACGAAGCGTCGCTTGGCCGCCCCGCCACATACGCCTCGAAGATTTCATCGAGATTTAAATCAATCAAGCGATGCCCAATGCCCTCGCGAGCAAGAATTTCAATACCTCGGGCCGCTTGCTCAATGATTACCGCGACGTCGTCGCCATCGGTGCGCTCATCCAACACGTGTAAATCGCGGCGCAGCCGCTCAAATTCTTCTTTCCGTAACACAATCTGCTTTACGTCCCGGCGAAGCACTTCCGTTTCGGCCTGTCTAACAATCCGGCCGCCATCCAAAATCGCCACTTCATCCGCCACCGGCTCCACTTCGTAGAGCAGGTGAGAGCTGTAGAAAACGGTCCGCCCTTCGCCTTGCAAATGCGTGATGAGATCGCGGTTGAACTGCTTGCGCATAATGGGGTCGAGGCCGAGCGCCGGATCGTCCAGAATTACCAGCTCTGGCCGATGGGCGAGCGCCAGCACCAAACCGAGCCGCACGTTCTGGCCTTTCGATAGATGCTTGATCCGCGTCCGCAGCGGCAATTCGAAGTCGCGCAAATACTTCAGCGCCAATTCGTTGTCCCATGTCGGATAAAACGGCGCCACGAAACGCACAATTTCCTCCACCCGCATCCAGCCGTACATCGTCTGATCCTCGGCCAAATACCCGACGCGGCGGCGCAGCTCGATCGGCTCCCGCTGCGGATCGAGACCCAGCACGCGGATCGCGCCGTCGTCTCGTTTCAACAGACCCAACAGCATCCGAATCGTCGTCGTCTTGCCAGATGCATTGCGACCCAGAAACGCGAACGTGCGTCCACGCGCCACGTGCAGCGTCACGCCACGCAATACGTTTGTTGAACGAAACGACTTGTAAACCGCTTGCAGCTCAACGACCGGATCGTTCATGGATGGGTGTCCTCGATCGCCGCTACAGGCTGCTGCAGAGCCACGCCGTTGGCGGCCTCGTTCAAAAGTTCATGCAATTCATCCTTCGATAGCCCAAGCCCGGCCGCTTGACGCGCGATTTGACGCAATTCGTCTACGAGCCGTCCGCGGTGGGCAGCCATCCGTGCTTTCGACATTCGCCCCGTGGCGAACGTGCCCTGCCCGTGCCGCATCTCCAGCAATCCCTCGCCGCACAATCGCTCGTACACCCGCAGCACCGTGTTTTGATTGACAGCCAGCTCGCGCGCCAGCTCACGCACCGACGGCAATCGCTCACCGGGCCGCACCCCTCCCGAAGCGCAGAGCGCCGCAATCTGATCGGCAATCTGCCGCGAGATGGGTACCGACGAGCCTTTTTCAATTCGCAAAAACATGCAAAGAACCGCCAAATAACTATGTGACTACAGTAGTGTAACAGTTGTCAGAACGCGCGTCAAGCGATCGGCCAAAAATATTTCGTACTGCACACCGTGACGCGAGACGCTACGCCGTTGGAATCGCCGCGCTCGCCGCTGAGGATGGTGTAGACGGACTGGAGGCGGATGAGAACTGACCTTCGGCATCCCGCAGGCAGCGTTGAATTTGCCGCACGGCCTGCCGCAGCCGGGCTTCGTTTTCAACCAGCGACATCCGTAAAAAGCCCTCGCCGGCCGGGCCGAAGCCGCTGCCGGGGCTGACGGCCACGTTGCCTTTTTCCAGCAGCATCATGCCAAAGTCCATCGTGCTCATCCGCGACCGCCACGGCTCGGGAATCGGCACCCAGCAAAACATGCTGGCCTTAGGCGGCGTCACCGGCCAGCCGATGCGGTGGAGACTCTCGCACAAAGCGTCGCGCCGGCTTTGGTAAATGGCCGCCTGGTTCTCCATGCCCGCATCCCCCTGCCGCAGCGCCATGATGGCAGCAATTTGCACCGCCTGGAACATGCCGTAATCGTAGTACCCCTTGATCGTCGCCAGCGCCTTGATCATCTGCCGATTGCCGCAACAAAAACCCACGCGCCAACCGGCCATGTTGTAGCCCTTGCTCATCGTCGTGAACTCGACGCCCACCTCCGCCGCTCCCGGCGACGCCAAAAAACTGGGCGGCTTGTAACTGTCAAACGCAACGTCCGCATACGCAAAATCGCTGATGACCGCAAAGCCGTACTTGCGGGCCAGTTTCACGACCTCGTCGAAAAACAGCTGCTCAACCACCACCGTCGACGGATTGTGCGGGTAGTTAAGAATCAACAACTTCGGCCGCGGATAAAGTTGCTCGCAAGTGTACGCAATGTTGGACAGGAACTTCTCACTGTCGCGCACGTCCAGTGCAATGACATTTCCAGACGCCAGCGCCACCGAATAGACGTGGATCGGAAAGTACGGTGCCGGCACGATGGCCGTATCGCCAGGTCCCATCATCGCGAGGCACATGTGGCTGAACCCTTCCTTCGATCCGAGGCACACGATCACCTCTTCCTCTGGGTCCAGCCGCACACCGAAACGTTTGAAATACTTCGACGCTACCTCACGACGCAGGTTCGCGATACCGTTCGATTTGCTATAGCCATGATTGCGCGGATCGCGCGCCGCCTCGGCCAGCTTATCGATGACAAAATCCTCGGGCGGGTCGGACGGATTTCCCATGCCGAGGTCGATCACATCATCGCCCGCCCGCCGCTTGTTGTAGAGCAGTGCATTGATGCGGCCAAACAAATACGGCGGCAGC
The DNA here is from genome assembly GCA_035545135.1 of Lacipirellulaceae bacterium. GTDB lineage: Bacteria > Planctomycetota > Planctomycetia > Pirellulales > Lacipirellulaceae > JABDGM01. The sequence goes on from DASZZA010000332.1 coordinate 3,583, forward strand.
CGCGTGACCCGCTCGGCCACATGGATTTGGAATTGAGACATAACTTCCATTGTAGGCGAACCGATGCCGATTGCCGATCCACCTGATTCCTTTAGCGTCGGACGCCAGTCCGAATGTACTGCCACAAAGCGAGGCCCTCACGGCACGTGGTTCGGCCTTGCGGCCGACGCTAAAACTTCCGCCCTGTGGTCATCAGCGCGACTGCCCGCTGGTTTGCCGGACCGCTTCGTCCACGCGCGGGACGCCGTTTGGCGATGCCGATTTTGGCTGCTCTGGCGTCTGCGAGGTGCCGGCAAGGAAGTTGTCGATCCGCGCTGCGGTGCGGATCGCGTCGAATTTCTGGCTCATGGCAATGCGGAGCTTCTTCTCATAGATGTCCTGGTACAAAACGTCGTGCACCTCTTGCGGATTGACCTCCACTGGTGCCGTCCGTCCTTCGCTCTTCAGAATCACGAACTGATTGCCTATTTGGATGATGCCCGATAACTCTCCCGGCTTTAGACTGAACGCCACGTCTTCCAGTTGGGGCTGACCGCCAAAGCGGCGAATGGGCGGCACCTCGCCACGAAGCGATTTGCTCGTCGCTTCCACGGAATACTTTTCAGCAAGGTCGCCAAAGTAATCGGGCGACGTGTTCTGCCGAGCCTTGTTCCACACGTCCTGGGCCTGTCGCATGTTCGACAACACAATCGCGCGGCAACGCACGCGCTCGCCGTAGTTCGCCTCAAAGCCCTTTTGCAGGTCCTCCTTCGTAACTTGTACGCTCGCGCCCGTTAACTTTTTAAGCGCGGCCGACGGCCAGACGGAATCGCGGATGTACTCGTCCTTGGTTACCCCTTGGTCTTTCGTGGCGGTTTGAATCCACTTCGCCATATCCGGCTTGCCATTCTTATCAACCACCCCCGCCAGTTGGGCCGCGTGGGCCATTTCGTCGTTGAGGTCCTGTTCTGTCACCGTGAGCTTGGCATTGGCAAGCGCTTGATGCAGCAGCAAATGCGAAATCTCGACCTCCAGCACCTGCCGGCCATACCTCAACAAGCACTCCTCCGCCAATTCGGAATACGTAATCTGCTCTCCGTTGATGATCTCGACGACTCCCGGCATTTGCGAGTGAAGCTGCGGATTATTCCACACGTTCTGCACAGTTGCCGATTTTTGCAAGTCCTTGAACAACGCGCCCGCGACCGTGCGGAGCCGGCTTTCCTTGATTTGCTCCGTTAACTCCTCGCGCACAGATTCCAGCGGCACGTTGCGGGCCGGCAGCAGCGCTTCGCATTTCAAAATTGCGAATTGCTCTCCGACGGGAATGATTTGCGAAATCTGCTTCGGCTTCAGCTCAAACACTTCGCGCTCGATCGCCGGATCACCCAGGTGATGTCGAACCGGCTGGATGAGACCGCCGATGCTCGCACTGTTCACATCCACCGAGTCTTGCATGGCGAGTCGCGCAAAATCGTTCGGGTGTGCCGTGACTTCGCGATGGATCTTTTCCGCCAACTGGCGGTCTTTCACCACAATCAACCGGCATTGTACAGCCGGGCCATACTTCGACTCGTAAGCTTCCTTAAGCTGCTCGTCGGTGACGTTCAATTGGTCTGCGGCGCACTTGCGCAGTGCCAACTCCGGCCAAAGGATATCACGCTTGTACTCGACGACGTTGACGCCCCGTTCGCGATGCAACATATCGAGAAGCTGTTCGCGACTGATTTTAAACCGCTTGGCCATGTGGTCGATTTCGGCGTCGACCTCGGCATCGGTCACCTCGATATTGCGGTTCTTGCAATAGTGCATGATGAGCCGTTTGTTTGTCATTCCTTCCAGTACGTCCTTGCCAAAGCGCTCCACGCAAGCCGTCCCCAGCGCATCGCGGCGGATCTCCTGGCCGTTCACGATGGCCATCACCTGGCGTGGGTTCTGCTCGTTGTGCGATGCCTGGCCGCCATTATCTGAAGCCGTTTTGCTCGGTTCCGACCCGGTTTCTTGCTGCGGTTGACTTTTGTGAAACGGGTTCGGAATCTGTGCGTTCGCAGAGCTGCTTCCCATGACCAGACGCACGAGTACGCAGATGCCGACGACCGCGACGCCGCTGCCGGCCAAGACGAGCCATCGTTTGCGTTTCAAAACCGATTGCGCCGACTGAGTATTTGATGCAACATTCTTGCGGGCCACGGCGGTTCTCCATATCGGGGACTGGCTCATTTTGCTGAGTCTTCGAAGCAAAATGCGCCTGTCCCCTTCAGTGCCTAGAATGGCGTAGTTACTTGGCCGCGAATAAACGGTTCGCCGGCCAACGGGCCGCGAAGGATAGCAAAGCCGGCAGAGACCGGCAAGAGATGG
>DASZZA010000333.1:0-4799 GCA_035545135.1 Lacipirellulaceae bacterium
GACGATGGATTAAACACCATCGCCCAAAAATTGGTGATCTCGGCCCGAGGGAACTTGTGCCCGTTGATCACGTGCTCGCGAATCACGTAGCCCGCGGGCGTCTGCTGCCAGGAATTCGCCACGGTGATCCAGATCGATGAAAAGATGCTTCCGAGCGCGACCATGACGGTCGCGAAGAAATGCATCTTGGGGCCGACGGCATTCCAGCCAAATAAGAGCAGTGCCAGAAAACCAGATTCCAGAAAAAACGCGAAGATGCCCTCGGCCGCCAGAGCGGAACCAAAAACGTCGCCCACGTAGCGTGAGTAAACCGCCCAGTTCGTACCGAACTCGAATTCCATCACGATCCCGGTGACGACGCCCATCGCAAAGTTCAAACCAAAGATTTTGGTCCAGAACTTAGCCGCTGTTTCGTACAACGGATCGCGGGTCCGCAGATACATCGCCTCCAGATAGACGAGCACGATTCCCATCCCGATCGTCAGCGGCGGGAACAAATAGTGAAACATAATCGTCAGCGCGAATTGAATTCGCGACAACATCGCTACATCCACAATCTCGCTCCAAGTATTTGAACTGTTCCAACAAACCGATTAGCGTCCGCGGCCACGCGGAATCTACCGCCGCCAGCCTTCAACCACGCTCAATCGTCAGCTTTAGAAAATGAGTAGAACAACTGATGCAAGGATCGTAATTGCGAATCAGATGCTCACACTTCTGCGTGGCGACTGCATCATCGAACCTCGCAACTCGCGGCACGTAGGCGCGCAAGTCGCTTTCAATCTGACCCTGGTTTTGTGACGTCGGCGGCACGATCTTGGCTTCGGCAATCAACCCATCGTCGCCGATTCGGTACCGATGGTAAATCAAGCCCCGCGGAGCCTCTGTTGCGTGACAACCCTTGCCGGCCTTCGGAGTATACGGAATCCGGCATTGAGTTGGCTCGGCATTGTAGTCTTTGACGATCGCGACCGCCTCTTCGTATGCATCGATCACCTCGACTGCCCGCGCGACGATGCTCTGGAAATTGTTGCGCGACGGCCACTCGATGCCGCACTTCTCGGCGGCTCGCTTCGCAGTGGGCGCCAACTGATCGAAGCAAAGATTGATCCGCGCGAGCGGACCCACAAGATAGGACTTTCCCTCCGGCAGCAGCACGCTGTGCAGCGCGGTGCTTTGCGGCATGTGCCGCTCTTCGAAATACTGCTCGTACTGCTCGACCATAATATCGAGCCCGCTTGTCGAAACGATGCGCCCTTCGTTCATCGGGTATTCGTGGGAATGTTTGACCGACACGCAGTCGTAGTCCATTTCGAGATCCGGAAATTCGAACGCCGACACTAACTCCAGCGTTTCGATTGCGGACGCCAAACCCCATTCGAGATCGGGTAGCAGTTTCTTGAGAGCCTCGCGATTCGGCGCCCGATAGAAACCCCCAACCGTTACGTTGATGGGATGGATCGCCCGGCCGCCGAGAATTTCCAAGAGCTCGTTGCCGATCTTCTTCATCCGTAGTCCCTTTTCGACGACTGCTCGATGGTCGGTCGCCATACTGATTCCGCTTTCGTAGCCGAGAAAATCCGGCGCGTGCAGCAGGTACATATGGAGCGAATGGCTCTCGATCCATTCCGCGCAGTAGAGCAGCCGGCGAAGCTTGCGGATCTCGGGTGTGACTATAATTCCCAGCGCTTGTTCGAGCGCGTGGCATGAACTCATCTGGTACGCAACGGGACAGATGCCACAGATGCGGGCCGTGATGTCCGGAACTTCGTGGACCGACCGGCCTCGCAAAAAGCTTTCAAAGAACCGCGGCGGCTCGTAGATATTCAGCTCGACGTGCTCGACTCGATCGCCGTCGAGCTTCACATATAGCGCCCCTTCGCCTTCAACGCGCGATAGCGCCTTCACAACAAATGTTCGGTTTGCGGGCATTACAGTCTTTCCACTGTGTTACTGGTCAAGCGGAATTCTTTGGCGTTTGCGTTAAAATTGCGCATCAAGCGCACCAGCTCGCCACGCGGCTTGCCCGTGGCTAGATAATGGCCTGCCAGGCTGTTCGGATTGGCGTTCTCTTTCGGCCCAAAACAGCCGTAGCAGTCGCGATTGTACGCCGGGCAGATAATTCCACATCCGGCTTGAGTCACGGGGCCGAGGCAGGCGATCCCTTGAGCAACGGCCACGCATACCACCTGCCGCTGTTTGCATTCCACACACACCGCATAACTCGGCACCCTCGGCTTGCGGCCATGCAGCAGCGACGCAACGAGATCCACCAACTGATTCTTGTTAATCGGACAACCGCGCAGCTCAAAGTCAACGGTCACATGGTCAGCGATTGGCGTGCTGGTGGCCAAAGTTTTGATGTACTCGGGATGCGCATAAACGCGATCGATAAAGTCATTCACATCGGCCCAGTTGCGCAAAGCCTGAATCCCTCCGGCTGTAGCGCATGCGCCAATCGTGACCAGAAAGCGACATTGTTTGCGGATTTCTTGAATCCGCGCCGCATCGTGCGCCGTCGTAACTGAGCCCTCGACCAAGCCAACATCGTACGGCCCCTCGATCTGTTGCGTGCGGGCCTCCAGAAAATAGGCGATGTCCACGGCGCCCGCCACGGCCAGCAACTCGTCCTCAGCATCGAGCAGCGAGAGCTGGCAGCCGTCGCACGACGCGAACTTGAAAACGGCTAACTTGGGCTTCCGGGCCATCAGAAATCCTCCATCGGGTGGCAAGCCCCGAATCTGCCAACGGCGTGGTCGGATACACTGTATGCCGCCCTCGCGCATTTGGACTGGCACATCAGAAATCCTCCAGGTTGAAGAATGGTTCGGCCTGACGGTAATCGAACACCGGACCATCCTTGCACACGAAATACGGTCCGATCTGGCAATGGCCGCAAAAGCCCATCGCGCAGCTCATGTTCCGCTCCATAGAGACGAAGACGTTTTCGGGCCGAATTTTCCGCGCTAAGGCCTCGAACACCACGAAACGCATCATGATCTCCGGACCGCAGCTCAGTACGGTTGTTCGGTCGGCCTGCAGTCGGTGCTCATAAAAAAGAAGTGGTACGACGCCAATGTGTCCGGTCCAATTCTCGTCTCCGATATCGACCGTCACCTCCAGATCGATGTTCTTTTCGCGCCACGATTCGAACTCGGACGTGTAAAGCAAACCGCTTGGCGTGCGGGCGCCGTACAACAGGATCACACGACCGAAATCGCTGCGATGATTCAAAATGTAATAGATCGCCGGGCGTAGCGGCGCTAACCCGATGCCGCCGCAAGCGATGACGACGTCGCGCCCCCGACATTTCTCTACTGGCCAGCATGAACCGAACGGGCCACGCAACCCAATTCGATCGCCGACGTTTTGCCTGGCAATGGCTTGCGTGACGTTTCCTGCCACTCGAATCGTGTGCGACAACAAATCGTGCCGCGACGGATCGGAGCTGATCGAAATGGCCGACTCGCCGAAGCCCGGCATGTAGAGCATATTGAACTGCCCCGGCGCGAAGCGATAACTGGCCGCGACGTCTGCGTCATCGAACACCAGGTCGTACGTAGCCACGCCAGAAATCTCCCGGCGGATGCCGACAACCTGGGCAGATTGAGCCAGCCAGGGATTGTGGATGAGCGGTTTATCGATCGTATCTCGCATATTTTTTGCCAGGTTAAGCGTTTAGCGTCGGCGGCCACGCCGAATCTAATGCCGATAAAGTCAACCCTCATAGGAAATTCAGCTTGGCTTCCGACGCCGTCACCATTGGCCCACCTGCTCACGCCCCGTCAGTCTGAGTCGCTCGAATGGCTGCCACTTCCTCGGTAATATCGATGCCCACCGGGCACCATGTGATGCATCGTCCGCACCCGACACAGCCACTCGTTCCATATTGATCGATCCAGGTCGCCAGCTTGTGCGTGAGCCATTGCCGGTAACGAGCGGCGGTTGTCTTGCGAATGACCCCCGTGTTCGTGTACGAGTGCTCCATCGTGAAGCACGAGTCCCACGCGCGCTCTCGGCGAACGTTGTCGCCGCTCAAATCACTCACGTCTTCAACCGACACACAGAAGCACGTCGGGCACACCGAGGTGCAATTCGCACACGCCAGGCACCGCTCTGCAACCTCGGCCCAGCGCGGATGCTCCAGATTGCCAAGCAGCAGATCGTGAATGTTCGTCGTGTCCATAAATCGTTCACGCGGACCGCCCTCATTCGAGCGCGGCTTCGTCTCGCGCGACTGCAATTCGGCTTCGAGCATCTCCGATACGCCGCGCCCTTGCGCCACTTGCTCAGCGGACGCAGCCGCCCAGTCCAAACCTCCAGCGACATCGCCGCCCTTTTCCGAGCCGACTTCGACGAGAAAATGTTCGCCCAATTCAGTAAGTGCTAAATCGAAGTTACCTTGGACGGCCGGACCGGTTTTCATCGAATGACAAAAACAAGTTGCCGAGGCCCGGCGGCAATTAACGGCGACCACGAACAGCTTCTCCCGACGCGCCTTATAGCCGGGATCTACGTAAGGGCCACCGAGGAACACCTTGTCTTGAACCGCGAGCGCATGAAGGTCGCACGATCGAACGCCGATAATGGCAAGCGGTGTCACCTCCGTCGGCGGCGCGGTCATTTGCCAACCGCCGTTCTGGCGGATGCTCTCCAGCAACGTTTCGCGCGGTGGAAACAGAAAACTCTTCAGCGAATGGGGCCCGACCACGTAATCGAAGTACCCCGCTCCGTCTGATTTCTCCAACCGATACAAGCCACCATCTTGCCGATCGATATATCCGATCGGAAGCTCTTCG
>DASZZA010000334.1:0-6591 GCA_035545135.1 Lacipirellulaceae bacterium
ACCTCGCACTGCACGAGTGATCCGACCGACAGCGTCTCGCCCGTGACATAGACAACGCCATCGACGTCCGGAGCGTCGGCATACGACCGGCCGATCCATGCGTTTGCTTCGTCCGGCACGGCGCAGTCAATGATAACGTCCAACTGGCGACCAATTTGAGCGTCGTTCCATTCGAACGCCACCTCTTGTTGAACTTCCATCAACCGATCGCGACGCTCGTTTTTCACCTCTTCCGGCAAGTGATCGGGCAAGCGGGCGGCCGGCGTGTCGGGCTCCAGCGAATAGGTGAATACTCCCATTCGCTCGAACCGCTGCTCACGGACGAACTGAACAAGCTCGTCGAACTCCGCATCGGTTTCGCCGGGAAAGCCCGTGATAAATGTTGTCCGCAAAACTAAGTTTGGAATTTGCGAGCGAATTTTGGCCAATAAGTCGATGGTTTGCTCCCGGTTCACCCGACGTTGCATGCGTCGCAACATGCGGTCGTTGACGTGCTGCAGCGGCATATCGAGATACGGCACGATTCGCTGCGACTCGGAAATAGTCTCAATCAACTGATCCGTGACATACATCGGGTAGAAGTACATGAGACGAATCCAATCGAGCCCCTCGACCTGTTCCAACTCGCGCAGCAGCTCCGCCAATTGTGGCTGGCCGTACAAGTCCATGCCGTAATACGTTGTGTCCTGCGCAACGATCACGAGTTCGCGAACGCCGTCGGCAGCCAGTTCGCGCGCCTCCGCAACAACCTCTTCCATCGGCTTCGTGTAGTGCTTGCCGCGCATTCGGGGAATTGCGCAGAACGTGCACAGGCGGTCGCAGCCCTCCGAAATTTTCAGAAACGCGAAGTGCCGCGGCGTAATTCGCAAGCGGGCCGTATCAGGCAGCGGGTGCGTTGGCGCCGGCTGGAAGACCGTGCGCTGTTCTGTGAGTCCGCCTAATAGCCGGTCGGCAACCTTGGTCACTTCCTCGCGCCCAAACACACCAACCAGGTGATCGATTTCCGGTCGTGATTCGAGCAATGTATCGCGCTGACGCTCGGCGAGGCAGCCGGAGACGATTACGCCGCGCAATTGTCCGCGACGCTTCAGGTCGAGCATCTCGTCGATTGCGGCAAACGATTCCTGTCGAGCAGCTTCGATAAAACCGCACGTATTGACGACAGCGAAGTCGGCGCCGCGCGGATCGTCGACCAGCTCGTAACCATCAAGGCGCAGCAGGCCGAGCATCCGCTCGCTGTCGACGAGGTTCTTCGGGCACCCGAGGCTGACAAACGCGTAGCGGCCTTTGGCGGCCCCGCGCACGGATTGAGTAGTGAATGTGTCTGGCACGTGGAAAAAGAAATAATCTGATGGAGGCCTTACGAATCTGTTTGACGCACCACAACTAGTACGCCGCATGGCTGCGAACCACTAATTCTAGCGGTCGAACGTTCGCCGGCCAAATGGCAAATGGATTTGCTCACCCAACCGTTGCAGTTTGATTGGGTACGTGTACATTAGTATATGTTCCGCGCTGGCTCAGTTTACCCGACTTCCAACCATGTTGTCTGAAATCCCCAACGACGAATTTGGCGCCGCCATCGACGCTTGTGCTGCCGAGGTGCTTTGGGAAGCGGGAAACGATACGCCGCCGGTCGATGCGTTGGCGGTGGCCGACGGGTTGCGGCTTGTCGTCGCGCGTGATTACACCATGCCGTATCGGGCTCGTTTTGTGCGCCTCGCGGATCGCCAAGGCGACAGCTGCGGTCTGGGAACGATCGTCGTCGGCGTTGCCGAGCGGCCGGAGCGCGAGCAGTGGGCCGTTGCCCACGAGATTGGCGAAAGTATCGCGTACCGTGTCTTCGAGCGGCTCGGCGTTGCGTTCGATGAAGCGCTGCCGACCGCCCGCGAACACGTGGCTAATTCGTTAGCCGGCGCCCTCCTGCTGCCACGACGCTGGTTCGCCGCCGATGGCCGCGAGCTCGACTGGGACCTGTTGGAATTGAAGGAGCGGTACAACACGGCGAGTCATGAACTCATTGCGCGGCGGATGCTGGAAATGCGGCCGCCGATCGTCATTACGATTTGCGACCATGGCCGCGTTCATTGGCGGCGCAGCAACATCACGGCACGTCCGCCCGATTTATTGCGCGAAGAGCGAGCGATCTGGCGCGAAGTTCACGAGACGGGCCTGGCAGTAGCTGATGAATTGGACGCGGAGATAGGATTAGAATCGGTGCGCTGCTGGCCCATCCACGAACCGAATTGGAAGCGCGAGATCATCCGCAGCGCGATTGCGGAGATGTGAAACCGCGCGATCCGGCGAGCGTAGCTCGCCGGCTAATTGTCAGCCAATGGCAAACGATTAAGATAAGCGTTAACATAGCCGGCGAGCTACGCTCGCCGGATTGCACGGCGTGCAATCTCAAATGAACGGGAGATTCAAAATGCCCTGTTTCCTGTTCACCTACCATGCGTACCGCAGTTGGATGCCCGATCGGCCGCAAGGATATGTCCGACGCCATCAAGGCATTTTGCCGCGCAATCTAAAAATGGCCGGGCAGTACGAGGCGAATGCCAAGCACTCACGTGTGAGGTTTGTTGCCGATCACCAATTAAAATGCATTGAAACATTGCAGTGCGCCGTCGAGCATATTTCCTGTCGACTGCACTTCGTGTCCACGGATTCGACGCATGTTCACGCACTGGTTAGTTGGACGGGAACACAGACCTGGTTGCAAAACCGGACCAGCCTCAAACGGGCGCTAACGTTGTCTCTCAAGAGTGCGTTCGGCAATCGACCGTGGTTGGTCGATGGCGCGTCGCGGAAACAAGTTTGCGATCGGGCGCATTTCGAGTATTTGGTTGGTACGTATCTGCGTTCGCATAGCGGTTGGAAATGGTGCGAGCATCGCGGATCGTTCTTGGCGCCGGCATCCGGCGAGACGTAGCTCGCCGGCTATTGAGTTGCGCTCGCCGGATTACGCGGCGCGTGATTGCCGCGGCACGACGATCGCGGCGTCCAGTGTCGCGATCAAATCCGAATTGAACCACGGTTTGCCGAGAACGGCTGCGGCGCCAACTTGCAACGCACGCTCAACACGGTCACGCCGCGGAAAATCGATTAGCGCGGTTACGGGTGCCCCCTCGCAGCTAAGCAGCGAACAAAGCTCGGAAAGTTCAGCGGCTTCTTGATCGTCGAGTTGGCCGCCGTCCCAAACACCGGCCACAGCGCCGCGGATGATCCGTCGGGGTCGATCGGGCCGCTGCCACGTGGTTGCGTAACCTGCGTTTTTGAGGACATCTGCGAGAGTGTTCGCGGTTTCTTGAATGGCAGTTTGCAGAATGATCAGCCCGCCTCGGGGGCGGGGACGCTCCGGCTCGCACGCGGACAATCCGATATCCACGGGCATCGCCTGAAGGGTAGCCCGCCATCCGAAATTCACCGGACGCGCCCAGTCCGGGCAGCGGCCTGTTCCACGCAACCACATTTGCCGCGACCACCATGCGGGGAAATCGTACCAATAGACTCGATGCGCGCCGGGCCACGGTCTGCCCGTTCGCGTTTCGCCTTCGCACCAACTGCCCAGTAACGCGACGATTCCCGCCAGCGGCGCGGCACGGCGAATGGCGTCGAGTTCATCGCAGCGAATGACATCGGGCCGGCTCTGCGCGACGACGATCAATTCGGGCGGTAACCGTTCGTCGGCCACCAAGTACGCTTCGCGACGCAACAGTCCGATTGCATCGCGGAAATCGGGATGGTCCGCCTCGCCGATAATTTGCACAAACGGAATGTGGCCAGGTGACTTCATGACGACTCGTTACGATTCGCGTATCGTGGCTTCGCGCTCCCTGACCAGTCGATGGAGCGTGGCCGCATTGTCCGCCGAGCGCATCGCCGCCAAAAAATCCAGGTCGTTAATCACTCGGCTCAGCCGGGCGAGGATCCGTAAATGTTCATGATCGCTGGTGGAGCAGATCAGGAAGAAAACATCGGTGAGCCGCCCGCCGCTGCCGAACGGTATGCCCGTGGGAGCAACACCGAGAGCGAGTACCGCTTCGGCGAGGATCGCCGGCATCGGTCGCCGCGGATGCAACAGGGCCACGCCGTTGTCGAGCGCGGTGGAATGCATTTCTTCGCGTGCCCGCACCGCTTCGGCCATCGTGGTCGGATCCCAAAGCAGGTGCGTACGAGCGGCCAACTCCGTCATGCGCGCGATCACGCTCCCGCGGGTGCGAGCCTCGAGCGGAACTTCGATCGCCTCGGGCCGCAGCAGGTCGGCGATGGAAACCTGCTCGCGGCCTGTGTCAGACGCCCCGTCGAGCGCCCCTTCCATCTGCGCAAGCGCTTCATCGTCGGACACACCAATGCGGTCTTCCAACCAATGATGGATTTCAGCCGCCGAGAATCGCCATTCGCCGCCGACCCGGCGGCCTGGAATTTTTCCGCGCTCGGCCAGCCTGGTTACCGCATCGGGCATCATATGCAGGTAAGCGGCCAATCGGTTGATATCGAAATCTTCTCGCATGAGTGCATTGTAGTCGATTATCCCCTATTAGCGTCGCCGACAACGCCGAATTCAGCGCACTTGGCGTTGACACCTGCGTTCAACATCCCACTTTGGAGTGCGTATAAAGAAAACGCGGTTGGCTGAAAAGTCTAACTGCAATGCTGGCATAAAACTCCCCTTGACGGGCCGAACCCGAATCAGGACTATCCCGCCACTTTGCCCGCGACCAATCCCGCAATCGGTCGCTGGCAGAGTACCACACTTTTCCCCAGATCCCAGTCACGTCGCAGGCAAGGAGGCCTCGCGTGAATCAGTTACCGCTTGCCAGTGGTGGTGTACCCCTTCGCCAGGTTTTGGCGCGCGACATTCGCGGCGTGCGCCCGCCCGATATTCGCGCCACAAGCTGTACATGCAACTGGCGGCAAGTTCACCGCGGCGATATCTACGTCGCGATAACCGGCTCGGAGGATGATGGTCACACTGGTGCAGCGGCCGCTGCGAGCCGAGGCGCCGCGGCAATCATTTGCGAGCGGCAACTACCGGTGTTCAACGTGCCGCAGTGCGTCGTTGAAGATAGCCGCGTTGTGTATGGCGAGTTGTGCCACGCGTTGGTCGGCAAACCCGCTGAACAACTAAAAGTGATCGGCGTTACCGGAACGCATGGTAAAACGACAGTTGCCCGGCTGTTGACGGCGATCTTTCACGCGGCCGGTCGCTTGGTTGGCACGCTCGATTCATATGGATATTGGGACGGATTTGAGGATCATCCACCATTGGGTGGATCGTTATCGCCGCCCGTGTTGGCACGTTCACTTGCGGAAATGGTCGTGGCCGGCGCATCCCACGCGGTCGTCGAGTTCTCGAGCCGCGAGCTAGCGCAGCAAGTTCCCGCGGGCATAAGCCTTGATGGGGTCTGCCTTACGCAATTCGGCAGTCACCACCTCGATTGGCACGGCTCGACCGCGAACTACCACAACGCTAAGCGGCGGATTCTCAACTACCTGCACCCGGACGGCGTCGCCATTCTCAATGCCGACGATCCGGTCTCGATGAAGATATTGGACGAACTGGCTCGCCCGGTGTTGACCTACGGTCTGCACGGCGCCAGCGAAATCACAGCTCAGATCGTTGAGCAGTACATTAACGAACAAACATTCGTGCTCTCCGCGGGTGATGACTCGGTCGGCGTGCGGACGGAAATCGTCGGCGACCACCACGTTTACAACTGCCTCGCGGCCGCGACGACTGCGCTCGCATACGGGATTGAACTAACAACCATCGCGCGTGGGTTGGAAGCGGTTGACCGGCTGCCCGGCCGAATGGAGCGCGTGATGTGCGGCCAGGATTTCGCCGTGCTCGTGGACGCTGCGTGTTCGCCCGAGGGGCTGCGGTATTGCCTCCGTGCGGCGCGCAAGTCGACAACCGGCCGATTGATTTGCGTCTTTGGAGCCAGCGACGACTGCGATTCCGTAGCGCTACCGGCGATCGGCCGTGTACTTGGCGCAATGGCCGACGTATCGGTGATCACGAACGCCGGACCGATGCCGGAGGGACATCATCGAACGTGCATGGAATTACGAAGTGGTTTCGCAGACCTACGCAAAGCACGCATCATCCTCGACCGAGTGAAAGCGATCGGTTGGGCCCTCGGCGAAGCTCGGACCGGCGATACGGTCGTGATTGCAGGAACGGGCGAGCAGCCGCATACGCCGCTTGATCCGAATGGTGCGCAGGCCAACGACAGTGATATCGCACGAGGAATAATGAACGGTACGGTGGCGCCTTCGTCGCTGCGACTGGTTGCATGAAACAATGAAGTAGACGCGCGAGTCGAGTCCGCACGACCTCGCATCAATCAAGTTAACAAAGAGTTTGTTGGGTCTCACCGATGCGACCCATCCCACTTTTCAAGATCGAATTCGTTAGATCAAGGATATACGCTGAGGCTTCATCGTCGGTCCGCGCGAAATTGCGGGATTTCGCGTGGCCACCCTCCCTGGGTTGGAGCAATAAGGCTCGCTATGCACTGCGGTTTCTGGGTCAACCGCGCATGGCGAGTGCTTCACGATGAAGCTTACGTCTGAGCACCGGGGCGG
>DASZZA010000335.1:0-3213 GCA_035545135.1 Lacipirellulaceae bacterium
TGTCGGACGAGATCGGTGGCACACGCGGAGGGAGGAGGCGGGAGGACCTAGGAGCTAATTCGTTTCTGTTTACCTCGACGGCCTGTTCGTCAACAGCATCCACGCCGCTTGCGTCTTCGCATGCTTCGCGTCAGCAATTCTCAACCTACGATTCAACCGATTCGACCGGCACCTCAGCGCCATCGAGAAACCCTACCAACGCCCGAGTACGATACGGCTGCTGCAGCTTACGAACCGCTTTCGATTCGATCTGCCGCACACGCTCGCGGGTAACTTGGAAAATCTTGCCAACTTCCTCGAGTGTGTAGGTGTAACCATCGGCCAGACCATATCGGAGACGAATGATCTCGCGCTCGCGGTATGTCAGGTCGTGCATCACGTCGTTGAGCCGCTGCTTCAGCATTTCGATATTCGTGTCCCGAAGCGGATCGTCCTCGCGAGCTTCTTCCAGGAACTCGCCAAAAAAATTGTCCTCGTGGTCTCCGACCGGCTGGTCGAGCGATAACGGCTGGCGGCACATCTTGATGATGCAACGCGCATCCTCGATCGACAGCCCGGCCCGCTCGGCCACTTCTTCCGGATTCGGCTCGCGGCCAAACCTCTGCACGAACTCCGCCGTTACCGCTCGCACTCGGCCCATTGTGTCGATCATATGCACCGGCAGGCGAATCGTGCGGCTCTGGTCCGCAATCGCGCGCGTAATGGCCTGGCGAATCCACCACGTGGCGTACGTCGAAAACTTGTAACCGCGCTGGTACTCGAACTTGTCCACCGCACGCATCAGGCCCGTGTTGCCTTCCTGTATGAGGTCCAAAAAGCTCAGGCCACGATTACGATAGCGCTTGGCGATCGAGACGACGAGTCGCAAGTTGGCCGCCGATAGCACTCGCTTGGCTTCATCGTACCGGTTGCGCGCCTCCAGCGTGCGGGCAACCAGGTGCGCCAACGTCGACGGCGATTCCAGCGTGATTCGCATCAGGTAGCGTAACTCGCGACGCAGTTCCGATTCCTGGTTCTGGCTGATCAGCTTTTCCGGCTCCAGAAGCTGCAGCTTGATCGTTCCCATCCGCTCGCCGATCTTGTGAAGCTGCGACATAATCGGCAGCAACTTCCCCTGCCTCAAGTTCAGTTCCTCAACCAGCCGCACGATCTTATTCCGGCGCACGATGAGCCGTCGCCAGGCGGCGTGCTTTTCTCCCGACGGACGCCGCTTGTCGATCGCCATCCGATAATCCGCCTGGTTGAGCCGCATCAGCTGCTTGATTGTCGCGAGATTGGGCGACATACGCTTGAGCGTGCGCTTCTTTTCAGCCGTGTTGGTGACGCTAATCTCGATCGTTCGATCGAGCCGCAACTCGCCTTGCTGAACCTTTTCTAACAGCTCGATCGCCCCCTGCAGCACGAAATCGTTCGCCAGCATCAGGTGGCGGAATAATTTGCGAGTTTCCTCGATGCGGCGGGCAGAAGAGATTTCGTCGGCACGACACAACATCGGAATCTCGCCCATTTGCATGAGGTACATGCGAATCGGATCGTCGATATGCGATTCAGCGCTTCCCTCTTCTGGCAAGTGTTCAAATTCGTCCGCCGCATCGACCACGGCGTCTAGATCTTCGTGAGTCTCACCCTCCTCATTGTCGAACTCAGCATCGGAGTCGAAATCGTGGTGATGATTGCTATTCCCATTCAATGTGCCGGTCCGCGGCGAGCTCCCGTTGCGGTGCGATTTGCCGTTGCGGGTGGGTTTTCCATTCAGCGGGCGATTGGGTCGGGCGCGTCGCACGGGCGGTTCCTCGCGGTGGTGCGTGTCGATCGAGCGTGATGAATGCCGCTGAATGCAGGAGCGGTGCCGGCGCTTCGCCGATGAGACGGGCGAGGCATGGCTAAGTCATTGGTGCGAATCAACTTGCGGTAAGCGTGCCCTGCGCGCGAAGAGAAGCTGGCCGACGAGCTTGTGGCGTCGCGGCAACAATCCACGCGCTTCCGTGTTGCCGCTATGCATCATGCGCACCTCGTCCGACAAGCGCGCGATTCCTACAATCAGTACGACCCGAACGCGCATTTTGGTTCGGCCGGTCCGCACCTAAAATCCGGGAATCTCACGCAATGGCCCGACGACGCAAAAAGCCGGCCAACATACTTGATACTAACGACCCGTTGACGCGAGATTCGGTGATCAGATTTTGGATCGATTTATTTCGCGACGATTGGCGACCACAAGCGCTTAACTTCCCTTTTCCAAAATGCCGGGGACTGTCCCAATTTTTCCGGTGTCCACGGAGCAAAAATGGGACTGTCCCCGACTCCGGGGCGAAGATTTGATGTTCATGACCAACAACGCCATCGACGTAAAAGTCACCAGCTCGATCGGCACGATCGTGCTTAACCGCCCCGATCGGCGAAACGCCTTGACTCGCTCCATGCTCGCCCAGCTTCGCGAGGCGCTCGGCGACTTGCACCTCGAAAAACGAGTGCGGGCGATCGTGATCACCGGCGCCGGAACCGCCTTCTGTGCCGGCATGGATCTCCACGAGATGCACGCCGCCGCTACGCTGCCCGACGATGAGAAAAACCAAGATTGGGGCGACACGGCCGAGTCGTATCGCGAAGTCGTCACGCAGATGATCGAACTGCCCAAGCCGATCATCGCCTCGGTCAACGGCCCGGCCGTCGCGGGCGGGGCTGGCCTGGTGCTCGCCAGCGACATCGTCGTCGCCGCCCCGTCCGCCCAATTCGGACTCCCCGAGCCGCGACGCGGAATCATCGCCGGCGTCGTCGCGCCCCTACTGGCCTTTCGAGTCGGCGGTGGCGCCGCCGCACGGCTCCTGCTCACTTCCGCACTCTACTCCGCCCAAGAAGCCCACCGCCTCGGCATCTACCACGAACTGATCGACGAAAACCGCGTCTGGGCCCGCTCCGTCGAGATCGGCGAAGAATGCGCCACCGGCGCGCCCGAAGCCCTCCAGCTTACCAAGCGGTTACTACACGAAACCATCGGCGAGCACCTCGCTACCCAACTCTCCGTCGGCGCCGCCATGAGCGCCACCTCCCGCACCACCGAAGCCGCGCAAGAAGGCCTCAACGCCTTCGTCGAGAAGCGAAAGCCGGAGTGGAAGTGACGCCGACCTGACGAGCGCTAGCATCCACAGGGTTACCCCTGGAGCAATTTGCGTTTTCGCCTTACAATCGCGGAGTCGCCGACGTGGAACGCGG
>DASZZA010000336.1:0-9970 GCA_035545135.1 Lacipirellulaceae bacterium
ATCTGGTGATCGATTTCTTATTCGTTCGCGCGAAGTTGCGCGAGATTGTTACCGAGCTAGACCATTATGTGATGCTGCCGACAGAACATCCGCAAATTCGGGTGGAGGACCATGGCGGCGAAGTTGTCGCCACGTTTGCCGATCGTCGCTGGACGTTTCCCAGCGGCGATTGCCGGTTGCTACCCATTGCCAATACAACGGCGGAATTGGTTGCCGCCTACATCGGTAAACGGCTGCACGAGTCGCTGGGCAGCGCCGCGGCAAATGTTAGGCGTCTCCAAGTTGCAGTCGACGAATGCGATGGTCAGATGGGAGTCTGGCAATGGTCGGCGGTGTGAAGTCGAACCAATCGAGCGGCCTTTGCTTTCAGCACGCATGCAAGCCGGCGACTGGTCGGTGGAACCGGCGGCAAGCCGTCGGCTCGAATAATTCGCAGGCAAATACTGCCTAACCGGCACTTCCTCTCATGCGAAGCGCAGTTTCCTGCCGATATGTCGAGCGGCCAAGCTGCGTCCTGGCCATTCGTTAACGCAATTCACTGCTAGCATTCGCGGTCGCGACGCCATGTCCGACATCCATAGCGCCGCCGTACTGCTCATGACGCTTCCCGAGGAGGAAGCGAGTTCGCTATTGTCGAAGCTCGATCCGAAGCAGGCCGAAACCGTGTCGCTGGAAATAGCCCGCACACGGGCCATCAGTGCCGAGGAACAAGAGCATGTCATCAAGCAGTTCACGGAGGCTAACCCGTCGCTGGGAGGGCGTGGCGGGGGTCTGGAGCTTGCCAAAACGCTCCTCCAGAAAGCGCTCGGGACGAACGCCGCGGCGGCACTGGTAAATATCCGCCAATCGATCGAAGCCACGCCATTTGGTTTTTTGCGAAACGTCGATAGTCAGAACTTGTTGACATACATCATCGACGAGCACCCTCAGACGATCGCGCTCATCATGTCTCACCTGCCGGCCAATTTCGGGGCGGAAATTTTGGCCGGCCTGCCCGAGTCGCGCCGTCTTGCCGTGATCCGCCGCATTGCCACGATGGGCCGGACCAACCCGGATATCATTCGCGAGGTCGAGAAAGGTCTGGAGCGGCGAATGTCGAGTGTCATGAGCCAAAGCTTCGAGCACGCCGGCGGCGTCGGCGCAGTGGCCGAAATGCTCAACGTTTCGGAACGGGCTACCGAGCGAGCATTGCTGGATAGCCTCTCGCAAGAAGATCCGGAGCTGGTAGAAGAAATTCGCCGCCTGATGTTCGTGTTCGAAGACATTGGCCGCTTCAGCGACAAGGATATTCAGACGGTGCTCAAGAATGTCGAGACGAGCCAATGGGCCATGGCTCTTAAAGGTGCGAGCGAGTCGCTCAAGGAGAAGGTGCTTAAAAACATGTCCGAGCGTGCGGCCGAAACATTGCGCGAGGAAATGGAATATCTGGGTCCGGCCAAGCGGAGCGTGGTTGAGGCCAAGCAGCAAGAGATCGTCGACGTCGTTCGCGTGCTCGAAGAAAAGGGCGAGATCGACCTCAACGCCATCAACGAAGAAGAGGAATTGGTGCAGTAGGAGTCGAGCTTCCAGAGCCGGGGGTCGAGAGCCAGAAAAAAGCCGGCTCAACCCTCAGCACTCAGCCCTCGACAATCAACCCTCAACCCTCAACCGCTCAACCCTCGACACTCGACCCTCGACCCTGCTAGCATGGACCGCGACACGTTGGAGTCGTGCGTTCTATGCCGGCCGGTTCGCTTTCGCCCATGATGCAGCAGTACCGCGAGGCCCGCGAGGCCGCGGGAGATGCCTTGCTGTTGTTTCGCATGGGCGATTTCTACGAGCTGTTCTTCGACGACGCCAAAACTGCCGCCCGGACTCTTGGCCTGGCCCTCACGAGCCGCGACAAGGGGGACGATCCGGTGCCGATGGCTGGCTTTCCGCACCATCAGCTGGACTCGTACTTGGCCAAAATCATCGCCGCCGGACACCGCGCCGCCATTTGCGAACAGGTCGAGGATCCTAAACAGGCCAAGGGGCTCGTGAAACGGGAGGTGACGCGGATCGTAACCCCCGGCACGCTGACCGACGATGCCCTCTTGGACCCGCGCACGAGCAACTTCCTCGCGGCCATCGTACAACCATCGGCAAGCAAGGAACCAGCGTCGATGGCCGGCATTGCGTGGGTGGACGTCTCGACCGGTCGGTTTTACGCGGCCGAGTTTCCAACTGGGCAGATCGCCGATCCGCTCGTGCGAATTCGCCCGGCCGAGCTGCTCGTTAGCGACGATTCGCCACCATTGTCGACCGAGTGGACGAACGGCATTTCCGTTACTCGCCGTCCCGCCTGGGCGTTCGGCCGTACCACCGCAATCGAGACGCTCACCAAACATTTCCGCACCCGCACGCTCGAAGGCTTCGGCTTCGACGCCGACCCCGACGCGGCCGATTCGCTCGCGCTGCGTGCCGCCGGCGCCGTCTTGAACTACCTGACCGAGACCCAAAAAGCGTCCCTCGCGCACATCAACAAACTGGTTCACTACTCGTCTAGCGAACGACTGGCCATCGATCCAGCTACCCGACGAAGCCTCGAACTCGTCGCCACACTCCGCGACGGCAAACGTGAGGGGTCGCTATTGGGCGTGCTTGATCGCTCGGTGACGTCTCTCGGCGCGCGGCTACTGGCCGATTGGCTCGCGGCGCCCCTTACCAATGTCGACGCCATTAACGCTCGTATCGATGCGGTTGACGAACTCGTCACCAATGCCTCGGTCACCACTCAGCTTCGGGAATCGCTGCGGCAGATATACGATATCCAGCGGCTGCTTTCTCGGGTCACCACGGGCCGGGCGTCGCCTCGCGATTTGGCGTTTGTCGGCCGAACGCTTGCTTGTTTGCCGAAAGTCAAAGCGAGGCTTACCGGGCGAACGAGCGCGCTGCTGCGCGATATCGAATCGCGGCTCGACCTGTGCGGCGAAATCCGCGGTCCGCTGGAGCAAGCCCTTGTCGAGGACTGTCCCCTGACGACGCGAGACGGCAACTTCATCCGGCCCGGTTATCGGTCGGATGTTGATGAACTGCGCGAGCTCATGGCCGGCGGAAAGCAGTGGATGGCCGAATATCAGGCGGCCGAATGCGAGCGTACCGGCATCGCGAACATGAAGGTCGGATTCAACCAGGTTTTTGGTTATTACCTCGAAGTGACGCACGCTAACCGCGATAAAGTGCCTCCCGAATACATCCGGAAGCAAACGCTCAAGAACGCCGAACGCTACGTGACGCCGGAGCTGAAGGAATACGAAGAGAAAGTGCTCGCAGCCGAGGACAAACTGAAACAGCGCGAGTACGAGCTGTTCGTCGAGCTTCGCGACATGGTCGCGGCCGCCGCCACGCGGCTTCAAGCGACCGCCGACGCCCTGGCGGAAGTGGACGTATTGGCCGGTCTGGCGGAACTGGCTCGTTCGCGCGGCTACGTTCGGCCGACCGTTGTGGCCGAGCCGGTCCTCGACATTGAATTCGGCCGCCACCCGGTGCTCGACATCACTGAGCCGGAAGGAACGTTCGTACCGAACGATGTGCAGTGCCAAGCAAGAAGCGGAAGCGAGGGCGCCAGATGTGAGGCGCGAGGCGCGCATGTCGACGGAGACTCGCCACTCGCTCCTCGCGGCTCGCTCCTCCTGATCACTGGCCCGAACATGGCTGGCAAAAGTACATACATTCGTCAGGCCGCGCTACTGACTCTCATGGCACAAATGGGCAGCTTCGTGCCGGCCAGGCGGGCCACCGTCGGCGTGGCGGATCGCATTTTTGCCCGCGTCGGCGCGAGCGACGAATTGGCGCGCGGCCAAAGCACCTTCATGGTCGAAATGACCGAGACAGCGCGCATCCTCAACACCGCCACTTCGCAGAGCCTGGTGATCCTCGACGAAATCGGACGTGGCACCAGCACCTACGATGGCCTATCGCTGGCGTGGAGCATTTGCGAGTATATCCACGACCACATCGGTTGCCGCACCCTCTTTGCCACGCATTACCACGAACTGACCGATCTGGAGGAGCAGTTACCGAGCTTGCGCAATTTCAACGTGGCGGTCAAAGAGTGGGGCAACGAGGTGATGTTCCTGCATCAGATTGTGCCAGGCGCTGCCGACAAAAGCTACGGCATCCACGTCGCCCAACTCGCCGGCGTTCCGCGTTCGGTCAACGAGCGGGCTCGCGAAGTTCTCGAATTGCTCGAATCGCAACACCGTTCGTCGGATTGCGTCGGTAATTGCGCATCAAACGGCGTGTTTAGCGTCGGCCGCCAGGCCGAATCTAATGGTGACCAGTGCGGCCTGGCGGCCGACGCTAACCAAGCATTGCCGCGTGGGCGCAGCACGCATTGGCAACTCACGCTTTTCGGTCTTGAAGAGCACCCGCTTCTCGACGAAATTCGCGCGACCGATCTGGACGCCATCGAGCCTGACGAAGCGCTCGATCTCATCCATTCATGGCAGCAGCGATTGGCCGAATCTCCCATTGCCGCAAAGCGCTAACCCTGCTTAAACGCGTCGCCTGCCGCGTTGGCGAAACTCGCCGTGCCGGGTAAGATGACACGGTTCGCTGCGCTAAACGGCAAGCGATTGGCCTGCGCACTGACACCTGACACCTAAAAGCTGACATCCAGTCCCGTGCCCCGCTATAACCACGCCACTGTCGAGCCCAGATGGCAAGCGTATTGGGAGAAACACCAAACGTTCGCCGCGCCGCGGTTGCCGAAGCCGGGGTCGAAGAAGCTGTATGCGCTCGATATGTTTCCGTATCCGAGCGGCGATGGCCTGCATGTCGGTCATCCGGAAGGATACACGGCCACGGATATCGTCTGCCGCGCGTCCCGGATGCAGGGCCAGAGCGTGATGCACCCGATGGGTTTCGACTCCTTCGGTCTGCCAGCCGAGGAGCACGCGATCAAAACGGGCCAGCACCCGCGGATTCAAACCGAGGCGAATATCGCAAACTTCCGCCGACAATTGAAGCTCTTGGGATTCTCCTATGACTGGTCGCGCGAGTTGGCGACTACGGATGTTGAATATTTCCGCTGGACGCAGTGGATCTTCTTAAAGATCTACGACACGTGGTTCGACCCGGACGAGCAGCGCGGTCGGCCGATCAGCGAGCTTCCGATTCCGCACGAGATTCGTGCGCAAGGTGAGGATGCGGTGCGTGCATATCAAGACGACCACCGCTTGGCCTATCAAACGGAAGCGCCGGTGAACTGGTGCCCGGCGCTGGGCACGGTGTTGGCGAATGAAGAAGTGGTGAACGGCAAGAGCGAGCGGGGCGGCCACCCCGTGGTGCGCATGCCGCTGCGCCAGTGGATGCTGCGCATCACGGCCTACGCCGACCGCTTGGAGAAGGATTTGGAAGGGCTCGATTGGTCGGAAGGCATCAAATCGCTGCAACGCAACTGGATCGGGCGCAGCACCGGTGCCGAAGTGGACTTTTACATCGGCGACACCCATTTAGCCCCGGGTGATTCACCCGGGGCTAAATACGACGCATGGAAAGCTTCCCGCGCAAAATCCGGCTTCCCCCGCAAGTCTGACGACGACGTGCTGCGTATCTACACCACGCGGCCCGACACGCTCTTTGGCGCCACCTACATGGTCATCGCGCCCGAACACCCATTCGTCGAGCGCCTGACCACGGCCGAGCATGCGGCCGCAGTGAAAGTGTATCGCGACGCGGCCGCCGCGAAAAGCGACTTGGACCGAGCGGAACTGGCCAAAGAGAAGACGGGTGTATTCACAGGTAGCTACGCGATCAACCCTGTCAATGGCGAGCCGGTGCCGATTTGGGTCGCAGATTACGTACTTATCAGTTACGGCACCGGCGCCATCATGGCGGTGCCGGCACATGATGAGCGCGATTTTGGATTTGCGAAGCAATTTGGAATTGCGATTCAGCCCGTCGCGGATCCGGGCGACTTTCTACCCGACGAGGAGCGTAGGGCTGTACTCAGCGGCCAAGCTTGCTTTGCCGGCGATGGCATGGCCATCAATTCCGGCAAGTACAACGGACTACCCACTGCCGAATTCAAGGCAAAGATTACCACCGATCTCGCGTCGCAGGGTCTCGGCCGCAAGGCTGTGAACTACAAACTGCGCGACTGGCTCTTCTCGCGCCAGCGCTTCTGGGGCGAGCCGTTTCCGATCCTGCATGAGCTGGATGCCAACGGGAAGCCAACGGGTCGCGTCCGCGCGGTGGATGAGAAAGATTTGCCGGTCGACCTGCCGCACCTGGAAGATTTCAAGCCGCATGGCCGGCCGGAGCCGCCGCTGGATAAAGCCCCTGCCGATTGGCTCTATCCCGTGATCGACGGCAAGCGCTACAAGCGCGAAACCAACACGATGCCGCAATGGGCCGGGTCGTGCTGGTATTACCTGCGCTTCCTCGATCCGAAAAACGACCGCGCACCGGTCGATCCCGCCATCGAGAAAGCCTGGATGCCGGTGGACCTGTACGTGGGCGGGGCCGAGCATGCTGTGCTGCACCTGCTCTACGCGCGGTTTTGGCACAAGGTGCTGTACGACCGCGGCATCGTCTCGACGCCCGAGCCGTTCCAGAAACTGGTCAATCAAGGCATGATTCTCGGCGAAAACAACGAGAAGATGTCCAAAAGCCGCGGCAACGTGATCAATCCCGACGAGATCGTGGCCGAGTACGGTACCGATTCGCTGCGGCTGTACGAGATGTTCATGGGGCCGTTGGAAGCGGCCAAGCCGTGGAGCATGCAGGGCGTCAACGGCGTGTACGGTTTCTTGAACCGCGTTTGGCGGCTCGTGATCGACGAACGGGCCGAGACAATGATGCTCAACGCGGCCGTCGTGGACCGAGCGCCCAACAGCGACGAAAACCGCGTGCTGCACCAGACGATTCGAGCGGTCACCGACGACATCCGCAACCTGTCGTTCAACACGGCCATTTCACGAATGATGGAGTTTACCAACCATTTCACCACAGCGAGCGAGCGGCCGCGCGAGGTGCTCGAAAAGTTCGTGCTGCTTCTTTCCCCCTTCGCGCCGCACATTGCGGAAGAACTCTGGCAAGCACTGGGGCACAGCGATACGCTCGCGTACGAACCGTGGCCCGAGTTCGATCCGTCGCTCGCCAGGGAAGACACCATCGAAATCCCGGTGCAGATCAACGGCAAGCTCCGCTCGAAAGTCACCATTCCGACCGGCGCCGATTCGAGCCAACTGGAATCGGCCGCGCGGGCCGACGAGCGCGTCAAGGAACTGCTCGACGGCAAGCAAGTCGTGAAAGTGATCGTTGTGCCCGGCCGCCTCGCCAACTTCGTCGTGAAAGGTTGACCGAAATTTGTTTTGTGGGAGGCGTCTCCGACGCCGATGGGATGAGACATGACGAAGCCTTCCTACATTCGAGGCCGATCCGCAAACCTCCGCAAAGGCCGCGTCTCCGAAGACTTTGCTTGCTACGTGATCACAAAGAATGTCAATCGCCGTCTGCCTTTGCTGGCAGATGACCGAGTCGCAAAAATAATACTCGACGCATGGCAATATGTCCGGTCAAAGGACCGAATCAAAATCCTTGCGTTTTGCATCATGCTCGATCACTTTCATCTTGCAATCTGCTTGATGCCGGGCGAAAGCATTTCAAAGTTGATGCAAGATACGGCGAAGTTCACCTCGCGAAAATTGAATCGGCTGCTCAATAGGCGAGGCACTTTCTGGCAAGAAGGGTTTCACGACCATCGATGCCGTGACGTGGACGACCTCCATGAACGCTCCCTGTACGTTGAACACAACCCGGTGCGTAAGGGGCTGGTGACAACCGCCGAGCTCTGGCCCTATTCGTCCGCATCCGCCGAAAATAAATACATGCTCGACCGCGAGTGGTGGCCGTGATCGGCGTCGGAGACGCCTCCCACAAGCCTTCCACAAGCCTTCCACAAGTCGACCACACGCCTAGCCTCCTACATTTCTCGAAGGGGAGCCAACCTGTGAAAAACATCGTTGCAATCGTCCTTGGCGGCGGTCGTGGCACGCGGCTTCTGCCGCTGACACAGTATCGTTCCAAGCCGGCGGTGCCGTTGGCCGGCAAATACCGGCTTATCGATATTCCGATCTCCAACTGTATCAATAGCGAGATCAACAGGATCTACGTTCTCACTCAGTTCCAGTCGACGAGTCTGCACCGGCACATCCGCGGCACGTATTGGTTCGACCCGTTCAGTGGCGGCTTCGTCGAGATCCTCGCCGCCCAGCAAACGATGGAAGAATCGGACGAAAAGCGACATTGGTACCAGGGCACCGCCGACGCGGTGCGTAAGAACTTACGCCACTTCATCCAGCCCGATACAGAGTACGTGCTCATTCTATCGGGCGATCAGCTCTATCGGATGGATTTCCGGGAAATGTTGGCGACGCACCGGGCCACGGGCGCCAACGTCACGATTGCCGGAAAGCCGGTCAATCGCTGCGAAGCCAGCTCGCTCGGAATCATGCGCATCGATACGGAGGGCAGTGTTGTCGGCTTTTTGGAAAAGCCGCAGACCGATAGCGAGTTGAAAGACGTGGCACTGGACCCGACGTGGCTCGAGTCGCGGGGCATCCAGGCCGATGGCCGCGATTGCCTGGCCAGCATGGGCATCTACCTGTTCGACCGCGAGACGCTAACGGCCGTCTTGGACAAGACGAGCTACCAGGACTTCGGCAAGGAAGTTTTTCCCGCCGCCATTCGCTCGCGACGCGTAAAGCTACACGTATACGACGATTATTGGGAAGACATCGGCACGATCCGCGCGTTTTACGAGGCGAACTTGCGGCTGGCCCAGCCGAACCCACCGTTCGAGCTGGCTTCCGCTACGGCGCCCATTTATTCGCGCTCCCGATCGTTGCCTCCCACGCGAGCGGATGGCGTCACGATGCAGCATAGCCTCGTGGCCGATGGCTGCATGATTGGCGGCGGAACGCGGATTGAAAACAGCGTCGTTGGCTTGCGCTGTCCCATCGGCAGCAACGTGACGATTCGCAACTCGATTATCATGGGCGTCGATTTCTACGAAACCCCTGACCAGCTCGCCGCCAACCGCGCCGCTGGCTGTCCTCCCATCGGCATAGGCGACGGCGCCGTCATCGAAAACGCCATCGTTGATAAGAATTGCCACATCGGCGCCGGAGCGCAGGTCATCGGCAATCCTGAACAGGTGGAACGGATCGTGGGCGAGAGCTGGGAAATGCTGGACGGCATCGTCATTGTTCCAAAGGCGTCGGTGCTGCCCGACGGCTGGCGCCGGGGAGAAATAGGTGCCAGGAGCCTTTTCCGCTGACGGATATTACCAAAAGGATTCGCAGTTGAGCAAAAGATTCCTGACACTTTTTTCCCAGCGTGACCCCTTCTTTTCGCAGAACCGCTTTAATCATCAGTACGTAAGCGAAGTTCATAGACGGATTGGCTCTCGTATGTAAAATTGAACCAATGGCCGTGCGCCGCCCGTCCAGTTTCTCCACGGCCGGCTCGTTGACTTGGGCTTGGCCCTTTTCGGAGTATGTGATGAAGTTGTTTCCCGCTGATCGCCGTATTTGTGTTGGAGTCGTGACAGCGTTTGCGTCGAGCATCGCGTTTTTGTGCGGATTCGCGCTGGCTGCCGACTCTGGAAAAAGCGCATCGACGGACGTCCAGCAAGAGAGCGTGAAGATCAAGCCGTATACCGGGCCTCCGATTTTTCTACCTGAGCCGGAGCACGTAAATGTCGAACCATCGATCGTCAATCGCGAAACGCTGCGCCAAAAACTCGGCGCCGGCCGGCTCGAACAAGCGGTTGCTCATTATTCGGACAACAGTTATGCCGCCGACGGCCCGTACCGCGAGTTCTATCCGAACGACAAAGTTTTCATCGATGGCCAGTTTCGCAAGGGGCGCCAGGAGGGGGAGTGGAAATATTACTTCGACAATGGCAAATTGAATCGCAAAATATCCTTTAAGGATGGCA
>DASZZA010000337.1:0-3259 GCA_035545135.1 Lacipirellulaceae bacterium
TCTGCACGTCAAGCCACAGTTGCGCGACGAGCGAAAAACTGGCACTCCACTTGCCGTAAAGTTTCGCGGCACACTGCGTCCCGACCAGGAGAAGGCTGCTCAAGAACTTCTGAAACACGAGACGGGCGTTCTTGCTGCCACCACGGCGTTCGGCAAGACGGTCGTCGCCGCGTGGCTTCTGGCCCAAAGAAGCGTCAACGCACTGATCCTGGTCCATCGGCAGCAGTTGCTGGAACAGTGGACAGAGCGCTTTTCCGCGTTTCTTGAGTTGCCCAGCGGAACTCCAGGACGACTTGGGGGTGGACGTCGGAAACTGACTGGGATTGTGGACGTGGCTTTGATCCAGAGCCTCGTGCGCAAAGGAGTGGTGGACGACCATGTCGGGACCTATGGGTATTTGATCGTGGATGAATGCCACCATCTCTCGGCCCGCAGCTTCGAACTCGTGGCCAGACGAGCGAAAGCCAGGTTCGTTACTGGCTTGTCCGCAACCGTTACACGCAAAGACGGTCACCATCCGATCATCTTCATGCAGTGCGGTCCAATTCGATATCGGGTGGATGCCAAAAGCCAGGCGGCAGCTCGGCCGTTCACGCATCACGTTTACGTACGTCCCACGAGCTTTCATCCAAAGGAGGCGGAGGCGCCGGATGCGCGGTTGGAATTTCACCGGCTGTATGAAGACCTCCGCGTGGACGCGGGCCGCAACGAGATGATCTGCTCGGACGTGTTGAGTGCCGTAGCCGAATCGCGCAGGCCCCTGATCCTCACTGAACGCACCGAACACCTCCAGGAGATTGCCGAGCGCCTGTCGCCGCGGGTCTCTCATCTGATTGTGCTTCAGGGTGGCCAAACCAAAAAGGAGCTCGGTGAGGCCCTGGCGCACCTCGCTGCAGCTCCCGCGAACGAATCCCGTGTGGTGCTCGCTACTGGTAAGTTCATCGGCGAAGGGTTTGACGACCCGCAACTGGACACGCTATTTTTAGCGTTGCCAGTCTCGTGGAAGGGAACGATCGCCCAGTATGTGGGCCGCTTGCATCGGTTGCACGACGGCAAACGCGAAGTCCGGGTCTACGACTATGCCGATTTGAACGTTCCCATGTTGGCGCGAATGTTCGACCGGCGCTGCCGCGGTTACGAGGCGCTTGGTTACACCATTTTGCTTCCGGCCAGCGCCATGCCTGGGTGGCTTGCGGAGGTGCCACTGCCACTCGATCCTGAATGGAAGCGCGACTATGCCGCGAGCGTGCGCCGACTGATCCGAGACGGTGTCGATGTGCCGCTGGCCAACCTCTTTGTCGGCGTGGCCTGCAATCCACCGGCGGCGACGGAATTCAGCGATAAAGCTCGGAGCGCGAGCGAAGCTTTTCTGTTTCGCCGGCTGCAGACGCTTCCGCAGACCAAGGATCGTTTCCGATTAAACCAGCGGCTAGCCATCCCTTTTGATCAGCAGGGCGAAATGGAAGTGGACTTCCTCGCCGTGGACGTGCGGATTGCGATTGAGCTGGATGGTGGCCAGCACTTGGCCGACCCCGACGCCTATCGTCGAGATCGCCGGAAGGATGTCCTCCTGCAGCAGCACGGCTACTTGGTATTACGGTTCCTGGCCGAAGATGCGGGAAAGCACCTCGACCCGGTTCTGGACACCATTTTGGCTGCGCTTGTCCATCAAGAACACGCCTCAAGCGAGAGGCGATGAATTGAAAGGGAATCAGACCGGCGCCCCGACCGAAGGCGTCAGACCCCATCAGAAATCGACTATGGACTGGGCATTTTCCCTACGCTTCCCCGACAGCCCGAAGTGCATCGAGTTTCAATGACGGCGTCAACCGGAATCCGGCATCATTCTCGAGCCGTTGCAGCACGGGCCCAACGGTGGCCAGAATACCACTTCGCTTCGCTAGGACCAGAACACCGACCAATCCGATGATAGGAAGCCCTTCTCTCTTAGTGCAACGCGGCGGCCAATGCCGCGAGGCGGGTGCTCCGGTAAGTAGACGAGTATCTGGGCCGAGGGTGGCCTTGCTCACGTTCAATTCGGCTGCCTATCACGCCATCGCCGAATTTGCCCAGGGTCTCAATCTTGGGCAGCGGCGTTGTCTGCACTGTCGGCCCCGCAAAGGTCGCCCTAGAGAATATGACGTGCCAGGCGAGCGCACCCTTCGACGGCTGCTCAAGAAAGTTGATCCGCAGGAACTCAAAACCGTGCTGGTGCGCCGGATGCAGCAAGAAGATCCAACGACGGTCAAGGTCCTGCATGCCGACGGCAAGGTCCTTAAAAATGCGGACCCGGCCCCGGCCCAGGCTGATCAGGAAAGGGTCTCAGCCGAGCCCGTTGAGCTCTGTGAAATCCCTGAGGAATTGCAGAAGCCTAAGGCTGATAAAGCGCGGACCCTGGTCAACTTTCAAACCACCGATCAGCGCTTGGTCGATCAGATCGCCGTGTTTTGCGACACGAACGAAGAGGCCGCCGTAGCGGCTTATTTACCCAAAATGGACCTGAGGGGAATCTGCCTCACGACTGATGCAGCCCACTTGACCAAAGCCAACTGCCGTCAATTGACGCAGAAGAACGGAGCCGACTTCTTCCTCTTCCTCAAAAAGAACCAGCCCGCCGCGCTGGCCAAAGCCGAGCAACTCCTGCCCGGCAAAGTTCCCCCCTCAGGCCAAAACGCTGGATAAAGGCCATGGACGAATTGAATTGCGGGAGTTGTGGTCCGTTGTATGGTCGCAGACACGGTCTGCGGCGCGCAACCTGAGCCTGTTTCGGTCCTTGTCGATCTTTCTGTTTCAACAACAGCGCAAACGCAAAGGCGGCAAAGAATCCGCTCCCCGATTTCCAGTCGCGCAATCACTCTCATCCTTGGGCGCTGGTCCACCGCTTCACCGACCAACCACAAAACTAACATCGCCCGCCAGCTTACACTCTTGCCGTGCGCATCTTCGGCCGAACAAATCGGGACCGGACCGGAGGAGATCCAGCTCAACCCCCCAGGTATTCAGGTCACACGGCGTATTCTTTGCAGACCGATCTGACGAACTCGTTCCGGGTGACACCACACGATGCGCTGCTGCGCGCCCGCCGTCCCACTTTTTTCCTTTCGGTGGTGATTTGAAGCCGCTTGAATGAGGGATCGTTCCGTATGGCTGCGAAGGATGCTGCGCAACAATCCTTGGAAAAGGGCTACGGCCGCTGTTTTGCGACGACTCATTGGTCAGTCGTCTTGGCAGCAGCAGAGTATCCTACTCCGGCGGCGGT
>DASZZA010000338.1:0-4639 GCA_035545135.1 Lacipirellulaceae bacterium
GAACGTCGATCAGGCCGAAGCAGCAATTGTGGAATTGGCCGCCGCCGTTCAGCGGCGAGTTCGATCGCCGAACGTCGAGGCGAAGCTGGCCCACCTGCACGACGTGTTGTTCGATGTCGTCGGTTTTGTCGGAAACGTCGAAGACTATTACAGCCCGGCCAATAGCTATTTGCCGGTAGTGCTGCGAACGCACCGCGGGCTGCCAATCACGCTGGTGCTGATTTACAAATGCGTGGCGGAGCGAATTGGGCTGGAGGTGCGCGGCATCAATTCGCCGGGGCACTTCCTGGCCGCGGTACGAGACGGCCAATCCATCGGCACCCCGACGAAAAACAACAACTGGATGTACGTCGATCCCTTTTACGGCGGCGAGCTGCTCGATGAAAACGACGTGTGCCGACGTATCGCTGAAACAACGGGACTCATCCCGGTCGATTTATCGCAATGGCTCGCACCGGCAACCCATCGGCAATGGCTCGGCCGAATGCTCAACAATCTGCAGGCCGT
This sequence comes from Lacipirellulaceae bacterium, assembly GCA_035545135.1. Lineage (GTDB taxonomy): Bacteria > Planctomycetota > Planctomycetia > Pirellulales > Lacipirellulaceae > JABDGM01. The sequence goes on from DASZZA010000338.1 coordinate 508, forward strand.
CTTCGCGCACACGGGTCGGGAACGCGATCTGTACGCCATGCAAGAACTGCAAAGCTTGCTTTCTTGGAACGGCTAAGGAACGCTGATGAACGCAAATGTACAAAATGCACACGGAGGGCTGCACAAGAAACAAAATGTGGGAGGCCTCTGCGAGGTCGATTTCCTTTGGCTATTTCAGGACCTTTTCGGCGCCAGAGACGCCTCGCACCGCATCATCCGCAGGAATCGCTGTACAATGAAGACATGCGCACTCACTGCCCCCGGCTCGGCGACTGGCATTGTGCCGCCCTGGCATGCGGAATCGGTCTTGCCCTGGGGGCCTGTCCCGTTGGTTGTGCGGACGTCATCGTGCTGGCCAATCGGACGGCCGCGCCAATTAGCGCGCGATTCGTGCCGGTGTCGGGAGCGGCACAGATACTGACGCTCGACGCAGGGGAGACGGCGCCGGTATTTCTCGACGGCAAAGCGAAAGTGACGTTCACGTCCAACGGCGCGCTCAAGAGCTATGCCCTCGACGCGAATTGTGCCTACTTCTTCGGGCGCAGTCCTGCTGGACGGATCGACCTGCAAAAAATTGGCCTGGGTGAAGACGGCACGGCGACGGACGGACGCCATTTGCCAGGCAGCGCGAGCGGGGCGCGAAACGTGATGATCCCGGTGAAGATCCTTGTCGATGAGGAAGAGCCGTCGCGGCAAGCCGTCTGGGAGCGGCGGCTGCGGGGACGAGTCGCCGCGGCGTCGGCTATCTTGGAACGATACTGCGGGGTCGGGTTTCAGGTTGTGGCCATTGGAACTTGGAAATCGGATAACGCGATCACCGATTTTTTCGACTCGCTCGCTGAGTTCGAACGAAAGGTCGACCCATCGCCGGCGAGACTCGCGATCGGCTTCACGAGCCAATGGCAAATGGTTCATGGGCGTACGCACATGGCCGGGACACGAGGTCCGCTGCACAGTCACATTCTGGTGCGCGAAGGTTCGCCGGAAATCGACGAGCCGGAGCGACTGGAGTTTCTGGTGCACGAGCTGGGTCACTACTTGGGCGCCGCACACAGCCCAGAGCCGCAAAGCGTGATGCGGCCGGTGCTGGGCGACAATCGTGCGGGCCGAAGCGACTTTCGCATCCAATTCGACCCGGTCAACGCACTTGCCATTGCGATGGTCGGGGAAGAGATGCGGCGGGCGAACGTGCGAAACGTGTCTCAGCTCAAGTACGCCACGCGGCGACGGCTGGAGCAGATTTACCGTGAGCTGGCCCGTGCGATACCCGATGATCCGGCGGCGGCACACTACGCGATGCTGATGCACACGTCGGAGACACCACTGGCCGCGGCGACAAGACAAGTCGTGCAGCAGATCATGCGAGCTGCCGTGGAGAACCGAGCGCTGCCCCCCACCGGAATCGTTGGGTCTACCGAACGCGTCCGGCGTGAAGGGGACGCCCTCACCGAGTACTACGTGCGCGCTGCGGCGCGCACTGCCAATGCACTGCCCGTGGACGTGGCTCGCCAGTCGTTTTTGCTCGGCCTGGCAATTGGACTCGATAACGCCGATACGATCGCTCGCTTGCCGGGGATGGCCGAAGCGGTCCGCTCGATCGAACAGCCGAGCCAGCGCACGGTCCGCCTGACCGTGCTCGGTGAGCCGACGCTGCGGGGTCGGGCCGATCTGGCACGGCACTTTTTCACTTTTGCTTACATGGGAGCAACCGCCGGCCCGAACGCAGCGCGGGATGCTTCCTTGAAACAAGAGCTTGCCAGTGCCTCGCGGCCGGAGGGATTTAGCTTCAAGTTCATTGCGGCCGACATGGCGGGCATTCGATTCGGCCAAGGCGTTGCCAGTGGGCAAGTTTCGCTGGGTTCGATCGCGCGGCAATTCGGCATTGCGTCGTTCATGCCGGAGATCGCCGCACTGCCCGAAGGTATGGGGCTGAATGATCTGCGGCAGCGGTATGGTAAGGTGAACGACCCACGTTTTGAGAAACAGCTCCAGGCCATCGACGAGCGACTTGTTCTTCTACCCGGTTATCGCGCCACGCCATAGGTATTGGGAATCGGGTTTTGAATCACGGCACCGCCGTTAGCCACCTCGACCATCATCATGGCTACCGGTAAAATGCGGCCGATGTTCTCAATTACACCTCAGCACGACTTCCTGGTTGGGATTGATTCGGATGGCTGCGTCTTCGATTCGATGGAGATCAAGCACAAAGAGTGCTTCATTCCGAATTTCATCAAACACTATGGCCTGCAAGGGGTGAGCAAATACGCTCGCGAAGCGGCGGAGTTCGTCAACCTGTATTCGAAGAGCCGGGGCATCAACCGCTTTCCCGCCTTGGTGGAGCAACTGGAGTGGCTGCGGCGGCGATTGGAGGTGCAGGCGCGCGGCGTTGATGTTCCGCTGCCAAAGGGCCTCGTCGAGTGGATTGCGCGAGAATCGAAATTGGGTAATCCGACGTTAGAAAAGGCGATCGCCGAGACGGACGATCCCGATCTGAAACAAGCACTGGTGTGGTCGCTGGCCGTCAATGAATCGATCGCGGCCATGGTTCGCGGCGTGCCCCCCTTTCCGTACGTGCGGCAATGCTTGGAGCGATTCTCCGGGCGGGCCGATATGATCGTCTGCTCGCAGACGCCGTGTGCCGCCTTGGAAGCGGAATGGAAAGAGCATGAGCTCGCGCGGTATGTTGTAGCCATCTGCGGGCAGGAGGTCGCCAGCAAAAAGGAGGCCCTGGGTGAGGCGAAGCAATATCCGCCCGATCACGCCTTGATGATCGGCGACGCGCCGGGTGACTATAAAGCGGCAGTCGCCAATAGTTGTTTGTTCTTTCCGATTAATCCGGGCGCAGAGGAAGCAAGTTGGCGGCGGCTCTACGAAGAAGGGATTATGCGGTTCTTCGACGGCAGTTTCTCGGGTGCATACCAGGAGCAATTGCTTGCAGAGTTCGACACGTTTTTGCCCGAACGGCCGCCGTGGAAAGTGGATGAATGAAATGGCCGCGACAAATACGAAAAACCACAAAAGGCAGGTAAGTCTTTGTTGTTGAAACGACGTGGGTCAATGGCGGAGCCGTCGGTGATTAAATGGTGAGTGCTTCCTTATTAGCCGCGACTCGGAGCGGAGCGCGAAATATCTCTTACATTCAATACTTAGCAACTCTTTGTGCCTTTTCGTGTTTTTTTTGGCTATCAATGGAAGGTAGTTAATATGGCCCAACCGTATGACATCGGCTTGGTGGGTCTTGCCGTGATGGGCGAGAACCTGGCGCTCAATATCGAAAGCCGCGGGTACAGCGTGGCCGTGTTCAATCGCACGACCAGCAAGGTGGACGACTTCATCGGCGGGCGCGCCAAAGGTAAGAAGTTCATCGGCTGCCATTCCATTGAAGAACTTGTTGCCAACCTGGCCAGGCCGCGCAAGGTCATGATGATGGTGAAGGCCGGGCCGGCGGTCGACGACCTGATCGACTCACTGATTCGGCTATTGGAGCCCGGCGACATCTTGATCGACGGAGGGAACACGTACTACGCCGACACGGAACGGCGCACCAAGTCGGTCGAAGAAAAGGGGCTGCTCTACATCGGTACGGGTGTCTCCGGCGGCGAAGAAGGCGCGCTGAAGGGCCCCAGCATGATGCCCGGCGGTAGCCCCGCTGCGTGGCCGGCCGTGAAACCGATCTTTCAAGCGATCGCTGCCAAAGTCGGTCCGAAGGGCGACATTCCCTGCTGCGAATGGGTCGGCCCGCGCGGCGCCGGTCATTACGTGAAGATGGTGCACAACGGCATCGAATATGGCGACATGCAGCTCATCTGCGAGGCTTATTTCATGATGCACGAGGCGCTCGGCCTATCGAACGACGAGCTGCACGACGTATTTGCCGAATGGAATCGCGGCGAGTTGGATAGTTACCTGATCGAAATCACGCGCGACATTTTTACCGTCAAAGACAAAGAAACGGGCGGCTGGCTCGTCGATAAAATCATGGACCGGGCCGGCGCAAAGGGCACCGGCAAATGGATGAGCCAATTGGCACTCGACCACGGTGTGCCTAGCACGCTGGTCACCGAGGCGGTTTACGCGCGGTGCCTCTCGGCGATGAAGGACGCCCGTGTCCGTTCGAGCAAGGTGCTGA
>DASZZA010000339.1:0-4703 GCA_035545135.1 Lacipirellulaceae bacterium
GTCATGAGCAGCTTGAGCATCGGCTTCCAACGGTAGCCTTCGTCGATCCAGCGGATGGCCAGCCAGTCGAGCAATGCGGGATGGCTCGGCCGCCCGCCGGAATGACCGAAATTATCGGGCGTTTCCACGATTCCCGCGCCGAACAACTGCTGCCACATGCGATTCATGATCACCCGCGCCGTCAGGCCGGCCGCCGGTGTGTCACGTCGCGTGAGCCATTGGGCCAAGGCCAGGCGTCGCCCCGACGTCGAACCTTGCGGCCGGGCGCTTGCGAGCAAGTCGCGCGAGCTTTCGTCGCAAAGCACGCTGAGAAAGCCGGGCGAGACCTCGTCGCCCGGCGCGTCATGATTGCCGCGCCGCAATAGATAGGTCGTCGGCACCGGCCCGGAGTCGTAGACGGCTTGAATCTTTCCCCAGGTTTGCAGCTTCTTCGGCAGCTCGGCGAGGTCCGTTTCCAGCCGCATCACTTGCTCGCGCTCCGTAGCGCTCAGCGAGGCGTTCACCTCGCCAGGTGTCGCTTGCAGCGTGGCGGCGAATTTGTCGGCGAGATATTTCTGAACCTCGCTGCGCTTCTCTTTGGGAGTCTGAACGGCCGTTTTGGTATCGGCGCGGATCGCCTCAGGCAGGTTCGAAAGTTTGGCCTCGAAAATCTGCTCTTCATGAGGGCGGCGCACGTCGGCCAACTGCCGCCTGGACTCGTCGAGTTGCTTTTGAATCTTCGCATTGTGCTCTTCGCCTGCCGCACGTTCGCGAGGGGAAATGTCGGCCAGCGCCCTGTCGCGCGGCTGCAACCAGCTCTGCGGATTGAATGCCGGCGTGAAGAGCGCCGTCAATCGGTAATAATCGGCCTGCGGAATGGGGTCGTACTTGTGGCTGTGGCAGCGGGCGCAATTCACCGTCAGCCCCAGCAAATTGCTTGCCACGGTCTCGACGGTGCGGGCGAGCACTCCGTGACGGATATCGGCCGTGTTCAGCTCGTTTTCGTCGGTGTCGTCCGCACTTGCGCGCAAGAACGTGGTGGCGATCAAGTTATCGAGCATGGCCGGCGAGAAATGGTCCGCCGCTCGCCAGTCGGTCAGTTCGTCGCCCGCCAGTTGTTCGGCGAGGAATTGATCGAATGGTTTATCACTGTTGAAACTGCGAATGACATAGTCGCGGTAGCGCCATTTTCCCTCGGCCAACTTGATGATTCCAGCATCGTTGTCGCCGCCATAGACGTCGACATAGCCGGCCGCATCGAGCCAATGCCGGCCCCAGCGTTCGCCGAAGTGGGGCGAAGCGAGCAATCGGTCGAGCAAGCGCTCGTACGCATCGGGGGTTTGATCGTTGACGAACTCAGCGACTTCGGCGGGGGTCGGCGGCAGGCCGAGCAAATCGAAATACACGCGCCGCACGAGCGTTTGCCGGTCGGCATCCGCGGCAAACGTCAGGCCACGCTCGGTCAGCCTGGCCAGCAAGAAAGAATCGACTGGCGTGCGGACGCGGCTGCTCGAATCGACCACCGGAGGATCGCGACGCACGGGCCGCTGAAAGGCCCAGAACTCGCGGTCGGCGGCACTGATTTCCGAGACACTGTCGTCGACGGCAGCCGAAGCATCGGCAGCGGGCGCCCCCGCCTCGATCCAGCGACGAATGACGTCGATCTGCTCCGCGGTCAACGGCAACTCGCCCTCCGGAGGCATCGACTTATCCGTAATACGGTCCAGCAATGGACTCTCGTCAGGCTTACCTGGAGCAAGAACCGGGCCGCTCTCTCCACCGCGCCCGATCAGCGACATGGTCCGCAGGTCGAGACTGGCTTTGCGGGCCTCGCGACCGTGACACTTCAGACAGTGCGCTGTCAGGATCGGCAGCACGTCGCTTTCAAACTGCGGTACACCATCTTTGTTGAGCGCGGCCTGTGCCACAGCCGTCCCGGTCAGTAAAGCGCAGACCACAACGCACGCCATCGCCGTACTTACGACGCGAACAGCAAGACCAAAGATGCGTTGCGAAAAAAGCCGCAAGGGCGCGCTCCCTGGCATGGTGGGATCGGGCAGGATGGCAGGCGGTCGTTAGTGTCGAGCAAGGCGGCTCGCGACCGATCGGGCAGGTAGATTCGGATTTTACCGAACGCCGGGGGCAAATGCGAGCAAATACCGACCGCATCGCGACCGGCAACGGGCTGGCTGCGGGCATCGCCCCGGTGACATGATAGGGTTGGCAACCGGCGCTGGACGCGAGGAAAAAAAGACGCGGTCGGATGTGGCATCATTCCGACCGCGTCCCGAATGAAGAACGAGCGATCCCGCATCCCCAAGCCCGGCGACATTTACATGAGCGCCGAACTCGGCCAATCATCATGCGAGCCCTGCCCCAGGGCTGGGAACAAGGGTCGACGGTTTTCCCTTGCTCCATCCTCTCGCTCATCCTTCCCCGCAGCGGCGTTCTGTTCTCTGCGATGAATGCCGTGGTCGGCCAGGGTGCCCAGCACCTCCCAGCGGTGCGAATCATCCGACAAGTAGCAATAACCGCGGTCGCCGGCCGAACCATGTTCTCCTACGAAGTCATGAACCGTGACGGTTGCAAAGGCGCTTGAGGTATAGCGCTCACCATTCCAGTTCAGGAGTCGAGCCTTGGCACTGCTTCCGGCCATTAAAGGTTCCAGCAGTTGGAAGATGCGAATTCCGCTCATCGATTCGAATCCCCGTTTCCCGGTCGAATAGGATCGCGATGGGCCTGATCGGCCCTCCCGAACCTGGTTCCGTAAAAGCCGCATAATCAGAGCGTCGTCTATTACGATTTCTTAAGTTTACGGATTCCTTGCGATTCTGCAAGGTTTTTCTGGCCACATTTTCGCGTGGCGAATCTGGGGAAATGGTGCATTCCAGGGCACTTGGCAAAGCCGGCGACCGACCAATTCAGATCGAGAATCTGGCCGCCGATCAGTGCCCGGATTGTTGGCTAATCCAATCGCCAATCAGTGCCAGCGCTGAGGGGGCCATGGTCTCCTCGATCTGCCCATACTCCGAGGGGGCCCCAGTCGTACACGTCTGCAACAAGTGGTTGAGAGTGGGCAATTCGTGCAGCGTGTAATTGCCGTTGCCTGCCGCCTTGAGTGCCTTCTCGATCTCGGGAAGGTTCTGCGCTGGCGGAACCTGCAAGTCCCGCTCCCCGATCACGGCCAGCACCGGGCAGTGAACCTTCGCGAGCGTGGGACGCGGATCGTACGAAAGAAAGTAACGGAACCACGGCGTCACGAGCGATCGTGCTTGAGCCTGGGCTTGCGCTTCGGCCGCCTTGCGTTTGTCTTCAGGCAGCAGGATCGAGAGGCCCGTGATGGCGGCCACGAGTTTCTTCTCGACCTCGGTAGTATCGGGGGGCATGTCGCCCGGCGCGGCGGCCGCTTGACGTTCGAAATCCTTCACGATCGCAAACAGCTTTTCCTGCAAGGCGCGCTGAAACTTAGTCGCCGCGTCGCCACCGCCTCCGGCGCGCGAGATTAATTCCCCCTGCGCGTAGAGTATTTCTTCGCCGGTCACGCCGGGTCCGGCGATCAGAACAATGAACTTGACGTCGTCGGAGCGACTTGCGGCCAGCGGCGCAATCAGGCCTCCTTCACTATGCCCCACGAGTCCGATCCGCTGCGGATCGAATTCCGCACACGACTTGAGAAACTCGACGGCGGCGAGCGCGTCGCCCGCCAGGTCATCGGTCGTGGACGTTGCGAGGTCGCCGCTCGAGCCGCCAACGCCGCGATCATCGAGTCGCAATACGGCAATGCCGCGCCGCGTCAAATAATCGGCCAACACCAGAAAAGGCTGATGGCCCAGCAGCGATTCGTCTCGATCTTGCGGGCCTGAACCGGAGATGAGCAACACCGCAGGGAACGGCTTGTCGCCCTTGGGCACTGTCAACGTGCCAGCCAGCTTGACGCCGGCGGGTTTGTTTTCGACCGTGACCTCGCGCTCTTCGTAGGGATACGGCTTTTTCGGAACTTGCGGACGCTTGATTTCTGGCGCCTTCTCGGCCGGCTTCAGCGCGAGCGGCAACGCCGTACCGCCTTGCGTAAACGTGCCGGCGATTTCGCCATTCGCAAGTTTTCCTTTGAACGTCGCGCGCAGCGCCTTGGACGTGAGCTTCAATTCGCCGTCGGCAAACGTGGTTTCATCGATGCGGATGCCTTTCGCCCCCTGATCCGGGCTGTCGAGCGTGGCCTTGAACGTTCCGTCTGCCGATTGCTCGATGTTGAAAACAATCCGCAGCTTGACGCCGGCATCCAGCGTGCCGACCCAGGAGCCGGCAACAGCTTCGCGCGGGGCCGGCGGCTGTTCGCTGGAGCTCGTCGCGGATTTGGGCTCACCGGCATCGGCTGGCGGCGCGCCATCGGCCCGCCATGCAGCGGGCGCTAATGCCAGCATCAGCGCCGTCGAGAGTTGCAGAGACTTCCTTCGCATCGTAACGCTCAAATGATGAGGAGTTTGCTTCATCGACTGGCGCCATTCTACCACGAAGAAATCTCGTGCCTGCCGAATGCAAACCTTGCCAATCCGCGCTGTATGAGGAAGCCGAATTCGAACGTACATGGATTGTCGCCAAGCGAGGGTGCAAATGATTGCCGAACACTAATGCGTTTTTTGTTGAAATACCGAGAGCATCGTGTAGCATTAGCGACGCTCTGGGGGAGGCGTGCTGCTGCAAAGCATCACTTTAAGGAGCACGCT
>DASZZA010000340.1:0-4507 GCA_035545135.1 Lacipirellulaceae bacterium
ACCGTCGCGGAGGCGATCATTCTAGATCGCGCCGGCGTGGATGCGATCGTGGCTTCGGGTTTCGAGGCTGGCGGCCACCGTGGCTCCTTTCTGCGGCCCGCGGAGGAATCCCTGATCGGTACGCTGGCTCTGGTTCCCCAAGTGGTCGACAGCGTTACCGCTCCAGTAATTGCTGCAGGCGGCATTGCCGATGCGCGGGGTGTCGCAGCCGCACTCATGCTGGGAGCGCAAGGGGCACAGATAGGCACCGCCTTTCTTGCGTGCGCTGAAGCCAACCTGCCCCAGCCGCATCGCCAGGCGATATTGAGTGTCCCCGTCAAGGAGACGGTCCTGACAAAAGCGTTCAGCGGACGATTGGCTCGCAGTGTGCGTAACGGGCTTTCAGATGCGTGTGCGGCCGGTGATTTACCTCTTCTGCCTTATCCTGCCCAGGCATGGCTCATCAACACAATGCGCAGCGCAGCCGTTTCACAGGACCGAGATGACTTGCTTTCTCTGTCGTGTGGACAGGCCGCTGGCCTTGTCCAAGGAACAAGTGCCCGCGAACTGGTCGGCAGCATTGTAAGTGGCCTCCAGGAACTTCTTACTTGATGGGGATGACACTTCGCGTGCAGCGCATCCAACCCTGACCTTGCGATTGGAACAACATATGAGCATTGAGCTTCCCGTGCAAAAGCAGCTTGAAGCCTACAACGCCCGCGATATCGAGGCGTTCATGCGGTGGTGGGCGGATGATGCTCAGTACTATGAGTTTCCCACGAGATTAGTTGCCAACGGCACAGCCGAGATCAAAGCGCGACACGAAGCGCGTTTCGGCGAGTTGAATTTGCATGGCAAGCTGATCGGTCGAATGACCGTAGGCGATGTCGTAGTCGATCAGGAGGTGGTTACGCGAACCTTCCCGGAGGGCGCAGGTGAAATCGATGTGCTCGCAATATATCAGATCGAGCATGGCAAGATAGCACGTGCGTGGTTCAAAATGGGCAAACCGCGGTTGCATGGCGCCGCGACTAGCAAGTGCTGTAACGACACCCACCGTGGGGTAAGCAATATCATCGGCAGGGCAAGCTAAATGAATACACCGCCATGTCATTCGACGAAGGCGCCAGTTTACATGGCCTGCCGACAGCAGACCACACTCGGCAGCAGCCCCTAAGTCACCATCGTCGAGCGATGCACGATTGCCCGCTGGCTGTGGCCAGCTCGATCGCTACACGGGCCAGTGTCTGTTTGGACAGAGACTCGCTAAATTCCCCTCTGTACCAGCGGGGAGTCTTGGAGCCGATAGTATACTGAGTAGTCGACTCCTAACGCCAATGAAGCCGTTAGGCTGGTCTGACGAGCAAGAAGGAAACCCGCCACGGTCGTCGCAGGCATGTCGAACGAGATTCACGCCAGTGCTTGCCACGTCCGCTTGCCGCCATGTCTATCGTGCATGTCCGCGTGGTTGCGCCAAATGCGATATTCCAATTAGCGAGGGTTCAATATGAGCCGTGATACCACGGCGACGCGTCGTCGCATCATCGAGGCAGCAGACGAGTTGTTCTACAGCGAAGGCGTCAAGTCAGTTAGCGTTGACCGTATCGCCGAGAAAGCTGCTATCACCAAGCGGACACTATACTATCATTTCCGCAGCAAGGACGACTTGATCGCCGCCTACCTCGCAGAGCGAGACGTGCCGACTATGCAGCGCTACCGGACTTGGCTCGGCATGGCTCCGGGCCCGGTCCTTGTACGATTGGAGCGAATGTTTGGAGAGCTAGCGAAGGCCGCCGCAGACCCCAAATGGCGGGGCTGTGGATTCCTGCGGGTTGCCGTGGAACTCGCCAACCTGCCTGGCCATCCCGCGCGTCGTGTCGCTGCCGCGCACAAAAGGCGCTTCGAGGCGTGGCTGGCTGACGAACTCAGAGCTGAAGGCATCCTCGATCCCGCGGGCAAGGCACGTTGTTTGATGATTGTCCTCGACGGTGTCATTGCAGAGATGATCATCCATAAGAACAACGGCTACGCTGGGGCTGCCATTTCAATGTGCCGGGCCGTACTAGGCATGTCACCGTGCGAGCGCCCGGCCACGATCTCTGATGCCGACGTCGATCTGCAGCCTGGATCCTCTTCGACGAAGTTACCGAGGGCGCAGAAGCAACCGACCGACCACGCCCTGACGACAGCGGGACCGGTCGCCGTCAACGGTGAGCGCCGTTGCTCCGCCTGCCACCACGACGTGGTGGTGGTTCCGGGTATGTCGCTGCGACCTTGTCCATCTTGCGAGCGTTCCGCAGCCGCGTAGCCGGGCAAGCTGCAGCGAGAAGTACCAATGCCGCCTTCCGCGCTGACTGGGCGCCAAACTCATTGCGCCTTACTAGCGCCCACACAATTGCCCCCTCCCAGAGCAACAAGAGCTGGCTGGCCAACGTATCTGGATCTGCCGCCCCTGCCTGGGCGGCGAGATTTCGGAACCAGACCCGACGTTGCTCCTTGAACAACACCGCGACTTTTCGGGCTTCAGCTGCATTCTCTCCAAGCTCTCCAAGTTCCGCGACGGCGTTGATGAACGCGCATCCGCGGAACCCGGCTCGCGTCATCGACCGGCCAAGCCGATCAAAGGCCGCTGCGATTAACTTCGAAGGCGTTCCGCGTTCCGCTATGGGTGGCAGGAGTCGACGACGAAGGTACGCGAGCACGAGGGCCTCTTTGGAAGCATAATGGTTGTACAAGGTACGCTTGCTGATCCCTACCTCCGCAGCGACGGTGTCAACGCCTACAGCGCGAATTCCCCTCCGATAAAATAGTCGGTCGGCTGTCTCCAGGATCCGTTCCTGCATTGCCTCCTTGGGCGCCCATCTACCCATGATAACACCGAAGAGTGTAGTTAAAGGAATGGTCGATCGTACCTCGGGAGGCTACAACACTGTTCTGTGTAATCAAGTCTTCCTGCCAAGCTTGCAAAGCTCTAAGGAGAACACCGTGGACAATTCCGGTCCAACCCACCGTCCGATAACAATCCTGATTGCTACCGGACTGATGCTCAGCATCAGCATGGGGATACGGCAGGTATTCGGGCTATTCGTTCAGCCAATGGTCAAGGACCTCGGGCTCACGCTCTCCGATCTCACGCTCGCGATTTCGATACAGAATCTCGCCTGGGGGATATTGCAGCCCTTTTCAGGTGCACTTGTGGGCAGGTTCGGTTTTCGACCGATCCTGCTTGCTGGGGCTGCACTTTACGTTGCAGGGCTCGGCATTCTGTCGGCTGCTAACGGCACGGCTTCAGTGATGCTCGGCGCCGGCGTGCTCGTCGGAGCATCGCTGGCTTGCACCGGCTCAGCGATATCTCAAGCGGTCGCTTCCCGAGCCACCTCGGGCCCAAGGCGAAGCATCGTGCTCGGCCTCATCGTCGGAGTCGGCTCGCTCGGAGCACTCGCTGCGGCGCCACTTGGACAATCCGTTACCGATGTCTACGGATGGCGAGCTGGCGTTCTAGCCGTGCTTGCGCTTGCGTCACTGCTCTTTCCTGCCGCTTGGGTCGCTGGACGCGTGGATCGGATCCCTCTACCGGATACGGCCTCCCGCAACCGCGCGGACAAGAGTGCTTTGGCAGCAATGCGCTTGGCACTGCATCGACCTGCTTTTCTGGTTATGACGACAGCGTATTTCGTCTGCGGCATGCAGTTGCTGTTCATCGCGACACACTTGCCCTCCTATCTGGCTTTGTGCGGCATGGACCCCATGCTCGCCCCGGAAGCGCTCAGTTGCGTTGCGCTATTCAACGTCGCCGGAAGTCTATTCTTTGGATGGGCTGGAAGTCGCTGGTCGAAGCTTGTGCTCCTTGGTTCAATCTATGTTGTTCGCTCACTAGTCATAGCTTGGTACTTTGCTGCCTTTCCAACACCCGCGTCCACGCTCATCTTCGCCTCCGCAATGGGGTTCCTCTGGCTGGGCGTAGGTCCACTCGTCTCTGGGGCCGTTGCCGAGATGTTCGGATTGCGATGGCAGGCAATGATTCAAGGCATCGCGTTCATGAGCCATCAGCTAGGCAGCTTTGCGGGAGCATTCGGTGGCGGCCTGGTGTTTGATATCTGGGGTCGGTACGATTTGGCGTGGCATGTCGGGGTCGGGCTCGGACTCACCGCCGGTTCGGCACAAATTGCCGCAGCACTTATTCGGCGAGACCCGGGAGCGCCGACAAAATTGATACCTGCTTTTCCGGCACATTGCAGGGAATGATAGAGATTGACTGTCCTCAAACGACGCGGCCCAGAGTTCAGTCGATCCGGCAGATATCTGATATCGCGCGGCAGGAAGCACATTTCTTTCAGAGATCAATACCAACATGGCGCCACCTTCCAATCGATTCTCGTAGCCCGTTCTCGTCTCAGATCGGCGACGAGGTCCAGGCGCTTGCTCCGTGCATACATGCCGGCCGCTATCGTGAAGCCGTCTGCGAACGATTCTCGCGCCGGGATCTTCGATCTCGACGACGCAGTCGCGACACGACAAATTTTGGCCG
>DASZZA010000341.1:0-4533 GCA_035545135.1 Lacipirellulaceae bacterium
TCGGCAGGCGGGCATCACGAAGGAATTGATTGAAATTGTGAGCGGCGCCGCGTCAGCAATGAGCTGAGCGCTATTCGACAGGGAGATTCCATGGCAACTGATGCAAAAAAAGCTGGCCACGTGATCGAAATCATCGGCCCAGTGGTTGATGTTCAATTTGAAGAGGGCCACCTGCCCCTGATTCATAGCGCGGTACGTATCACCAGCGAAGGATATGACGTCCCCGAGCCAATCGATCTAGTTTGCGAAGTCGAGCAGCACTTGGGCGAAGGCCGCGTGCGCTGCGTTGCGATGAAGCCTAATGAGGGACTCGTTCGCGGCATGAAGGCCGAAGACCTTGGCGAACCAATTTCTGTACCTGTTGGCCGCGCGACGCTTGGTCGCGTCCTCAACGTGCTCGGCGAGCCCGTCGACAAGCTCGGCCCCGTGAACGCGCAGAAGAAGTATCCAATTCACCGGCCCGCGCCTTCGCTCGAAGATCAGTCCACGCAGATGGAGATGTTCGAGACGGGCATCAAGGTCGTTGATCTGATGGAGCCGTACCTGAAGGGCGGCAAGATCGGCCTCTTCGGGGGTGCTGGCGTCGGCAAGACCGTTCTCATTCAAGAACTGATTCACAACGTCGCGATGAAGCACGGTGGCGTTTCGGTCTTCTCGGGAGTGGGCGAACGCACGCGCGAAGGCAACGATCTCTGGCTCGAAATGCAGGAGTCGGGTGTCGTCGTGCCCGGCAACTCCGAAAAATCCCGTTGCGCACTGATTTACGGCCAGATGACCGAGCCCCCCGGCGCGCGCCTGCGCGTCGGTCTGACGGGCTTGACCGTGGCCGAGTATTTCCGCGACGAAGAGCACCTCGACGTGCTGCTCTTTATCGACAATATCTTCCGTTTCGTGCAGGCAGGTTCAGAAGTATCCGCGCTCCTCGGCCGCATGCCGTCCGCTGTCGGTTATCAGCCGAACCTCAACACCGAAATCGGCGAATTACAGGAGCGAATTACTTCCACCAAGCACGGATCGATCACATCCGTGCAAGCGATTTACGTACCTGCGGACGATTACACAGATCCTGCGCCGGCCGCAACATTCACGCATCTTGACGCGACCACGAACCTAAGCCGCCAGATCGTCGAGCGCGGCATTTATCCTGCCGTTGATCCGCTGGCGAGCTACTCGCGCATTCTCGATCCCCGCATCATTGGGAAAGATCACTACGATGTGGCGCGCTCGGTGAAATCCGTGTTGCAGCGTTATAAGGAACTGCAAGACATTATCGCGATTCTCGGTATCGAAGAGCTTTCGGACGACGACAAGCAGACCGTGGCGCGCGCACGCAAGATTGAGAAGTTCCTTTCGCAGCCGTTCTTCGTCGCGCAGCAGTTCACAGGTATCGAAGGCAAATACGTGAAAATCGAAGATACCGTGCGCGGCTTCAAGGAGATCGTCGAAGGCAAGCACGACGATTTGCCGGAGCAGGCGTTTTATATGGTGGGCACGATTGAAGAAGTTCGCGAACGCGCGGAGAAGATGGCCGCGACGGCATAGCTTGCCGCACAGGCGATTCACATGGCACTACCGACCGATATTGAACTGCAAGTCGTCACGCCGCAGCGTCACGTGCTACAGGAGACAGTGCAGTCTGTCGAGCTGCCCGGTAAAGATGGTTATCTTGGAGTGCTGCCTGGTCACGCTCCGCTGCTCACCGAACTTGGCATCGGTATCCTCACGTATCAGAAGAATGGTCAGCCGCGTTATCTAACCATTGCGCACGGCTATGCAGAAGTGCTGCCTGATCGCGTGATCGTGCTCGCGGAAATTTCCGAAAAGGCCGAAGAAGTGGACGTGGCCCGTACTCGCGAATCGGCGGAAGCGGCAAGGGCGCGGCTCGCTCAAACCGCTCCCGGAGATGAGGCCTGGCGCCACGCTTCGGTTGATCTGGAGCGTTCACTTGTGGGTTTGCAAGCGGCTGCCAGAATCGGCGCCACGCACGATGGCCACCACTGATCGTTTGCACGGGCCCGTCGGTGTCGGTTGGCACCTTTACCCTTCGTGAAAAGGCCGTGAATCTGCGCTGGAATCAACGCATCAAATACGGTGCAATGTCGATAGCCACGCGTGGACGCAATCCGCGCAAGAGAAACGCACAATGAGCCAAATCACGATGTACGGTACGCGTTGGTGCGGTGATTGCCGTCGCGCAAAACAGTTCCTGCGAGACCGCGGCATTAACTTCCGGGAAATCAACATCGATGAAACGCCGGGCGCCGAAGGAATTGTTCTCAAAGTAAACGAAGGTCGCCGCAAAGTTCCTACGATTGAAGTTGATGGCCGCTTCTTCTCCTGCAGCCCTTTTGATCCTTATCAATTGGCTGAAGAGTTAAAGATTCCGCTGAATTCCTGATGCCCGTTTTTTTTTGTTAAGCGTTTGGAACTAGCCCCGCCCCGCGCGTCATCACTCCCTCGACTCTCAAGTCCGGCGTAAGAACTACAACATCTGCGTCGGAGCCTGGGGCGAGAATGCCCTTTCTTCCAGCAATGCCGACACGGCGCGCCGGCTGGATTGTGACCATCTTTACGGCATCCGCAAACGGGACGCCGAGCGCCACGACAAAGCGCAGAGCGCGGTCGAGCGTCAACGTGCTGCCAGCCATCTTTCCTTCTTCATTTCGGCAGACCCCGTCTTTTACCGTAACCTTAAAGTTTCCAAGGGGATAGGTGCCATCGCGCATACCTGTAGCAGCAATGCCGTCGCTGATCAGAATTACCGTTTCGAACCCCTTTGTGCCCATCAGAACCTGAATTGCCGGACCAGCTACATGATGACCGTCGGCGATCACTTCGGCCGTTACCTCGGGGTCGGTGAGGATTGCGCCCAGGACGCCGGGGTCACGGTGCTCAAATGGGCGCATCGCGTTGTATGTGTGCACGGAGTGCCGCGCGCCGGCCTGAATCCCCGCGCGCGCCTCGTCGTACGTGGCGTTTGTGTGGCCCATCGCAGGCACGATTCCGTGAACCGCTGCATATTCAATGAGTTTCAGGGCGCCGGGTAGTTCCGGTGCGGTCGTGACGATGCGCACGAGACCGTCCGCCGCCTGCATGAATTTTTCGAGGATTTCGACGGACGGTTTGACTAGTGCGTCGACTGGATGCACGCCACGTTGCGCTTTGCTGATAAATGGTCCTTCCAGATGCACGCCCAGAATCTCGGCAGCAGCCTTTCTGTTTTCCTCGGGCTGCTCATGATTCCGAACGTAACGTGCAATGCCTTCAAGGGCTTTGCATGTGTCGTCGATGGGCGCGGTCACCGTAGTCGCCAGGATAGAAGTTGTTCCATAGCGCGCTACGGTTTCGGTGACTTTATCGAGCGCACGTGCGGTTCCCTCCATCACGTCATGGCCGCCCGCGCCGTGGATGTGCACGTCGACAAACCCCGGCACGACTGTCGATCCGGGCGAGGCGTAATGCACTGCATCTGAAGGGACTTGTATCTGGTCGCGATGGCCGATGGCGCTAATTTTCGCGCCATCAACAAGGATGACAGCGTCGTTCAGCTCCTCGACGGGCGTCAAAATTCGGTTGGCGTAGATGGCGATAGGAGGCACAGTCTCACTATGCTACTGGAAGCGGCCCTCGATTCACAGCGGGACTTGCATCGGGGTGCTTCTCGGTTACAATCGAATGCGCCGATTTTCCTGCAATCCGAAGTGAGGCTTTGCGATCACGAGCGTCGGCTAACTTTTGAAAATCGAGTGACTTACGAAAAGAGGATTTGAATGGCTCACGATAAGCGTTACGTTGCCCAGAAGCGCCAGCGTCGCCGCCGCAAGGCCGTGAAGGCGAAAATGAAGCTCTATGAAGCCGGCAAGCTGCCTTATGACAAGCTGCCGATGCTCGCGAGAACCTTTGCCAGCCGCAAACTTCGCGCGCAAAAGCGAGCGGAATAGGCGCACTTTCTTGCAGCATTTGCGACAGCCGGTATGACGCAAAAAGGCGCTTAACCCCCGTTAAGAATGCACTCTTGGCCCGCCCTGGCACCCTAAAATTGAGGCCTTGTGAGAGGGCTGGCTGGGCGGACCCTGGCTGGCTGCCCACTCGGTTTTTGGCTGGCCGGTTGCTCCTAGAGAGGGCCAATCGGCCCGGAATGTATTAAAATCTCCGCATGCCTCACCAAGTCGGCCCGACACTGTGGCAATCCATCCTGATCACCTTGCGTGTGATCTGGCGGGTGGTGCGCCAGGTGTTTCATGAAACGACCGGCGTATTCTTCGGGCTGTTTTCCATCTACGGGGCGATAGCCGCTTACCGCGAATGGAAATATCACCCCACCTACTGGCCGCTGATTATTGCGTTTGCAGTGATCTACACGTTCATGATGGCGGCCTTTGCTTTTTTCGCATTTCGCAGGGCACGGCGCATCCGGTAGACGCGGATGGCCGACGCCAAAGCAGACCGCACGCCCAATCAAACAAGCCGTCAAGAAAAGCTGCCTGAAAAGGAGTCCGGCCCAGCCTCGCGCCTACCACTTAAAACGGTGGA
>DASZZA010000342.1:0-3821 GCA_035545135.1 Lacipirellulaceae bacterium
ACAACCCGCTGATGAACGAGATCGTCTTCCCGGCGGGGATCCTTCAGCCCCCATTCTTTAACGCCAACGCCGATGACGCGGTGAACTATGGCGGCATCGGCGCGGTGATCGGCCACGAAATTACACACGGCTTCGACGACCAAGGCAGCCGCTTCGACGCCAAGGGGAACATGGTGAACTGGTGGACGGCCAGCGACCGCAAGCGATTTACCGCCAATACCGACAAGCTCGTTGCCCAGTACGATGCGTGCGTCGTGCTGAACAATCTTCACGTGAATGGCAAGTTAACGTTGGGCGAAAACATTGCCGACCTGGGCGGAGTTACGATCGCCTATGCCGCGTATCAGAAGTCCCTGGGCAATCATCAAGCGCCCGTGATCGATGGATTCACTGGCCCGCAGCGGTTCTTCATCGGCTTCGCGCAGGTTTGGCGTGGGTCGAGTCGCGATGCGGAGCTGCGGCTGATGATTCGCACCGACCCCCATTCTCCTCCCCAGTTCCGTGTGATGGTGCCGCTGTCGAACATCGAAGCATTTTACAAGGCATTCGACATTAAGCCGGGGGACGCGCTTTACCGCAAACCGGCAGCTCGGGTTGAGATATGGTGATCCGCGAAAACCCAGCGGGTTGTCGCACCGTCCGCCTCCCTCAGTTTTTTGCGATATCGCGATGACATTCACGCGACTTGCAACCGGCCGATTCGCGGATGAGGTAGAAGCGGGTCTCGCCTCCCGCGCGTCGTCATTTCCGGGATTTGCGACAGTTCGCGGACTGACATTCTCGTGCTACCGGCATTGGCAGCCGCTGACGAGTGATCGTTAATAAAGTTGCCGATTGATTTCTTGGTCCAGTCCGCAAGGTGAAAGTAGTAGAATGGGTTGAACGTAGCGGCAATCCCTGAATATTGAATTGCGAATCGATCGAACCGATGACGGGTTCCGCAGAGCCGGAACCTATCCTGCCGCCTCAAATGTTGGCCAGTTCGCCGAAGTATTCGTGGTCTTCGGCGAAGCCCCCTTCCCCTTCGCCGACGCTTTGGAGTTCTGCGACGAATTCGATGGATTTGATCCACTTGACCATTTTGAATCCAAGCTGATTCTCGACGCGAAGCCGCAAGGGGGCGCCGTGCAATCGCGTCAGGGATTCGCCGTTCATTTCATAGGCGAGCAGCGTTTGCGGGTGTAATGCGTTCGCCATGGAGAGAGTGTCGTAGTAGGGGCCGTGAGTTTGGCCGGTGTTGAAATCGACGCCGTCGCCAAACGAATGGAAAACGATACGCGTGGCTGTCGGTTGCGGGCGGACGAGTTGGATCAATTTACCGATTCGTAGCCCGCCCCATTCCGCGATTCCGGACCATCCTTGAATGCAATGGTGGAGAGTCACCTGGGTCGTTTTGCCCAGGGCCTTCAACTCGTCGAGCGAAAGCTCGACGGGGTTTTCGACGAGCCCGTAGACCTGTAGCCGGTAATCGCGGAAGTGATTTGCGGCCAGCGAAAGCCACTCGTCGGAAGTCGGCATCTTTCCATTGGCCCAAAAGAACGGTGAAATATCCTGGCGACAAAATTCGGCGACGGGCGCGGGTCGATCGAGCGCGAATCGCATCACGGGTGTAACGATCGCTTTGGCAATGTGTTGCACAAACCGTGGTCGCCGCCACGCCAACCAATTCGCCAGCGCGTTAAACGCAATAATCACGAGCAAGCCGAGCAAACCAAGATAAATGCCGATTGGCCTGGCGTCATCGGTGCCGACGACGATGTGGTTCATATTCCGAACAAGGCCCGAAATCGCCACCATCGCGACATGGAGGACGAGGAAGATCACAAACGCGCACATGACGCAAAAGTGAAGCGAGCGGCCGATTTGCCGATTGCCGGGCAGCCGCGGATACCAAGCAAAGCGGTTGGTAAGGGCGGGCGACATCGAGGGGCCACTGATGATTGCGAGCGGCGCCAGGATGAAAATGACGGCGAAGTAGGAAAGTTGCTGAAGGGCGTTGTAATGATAGAAGCCGTTAGGCTCGGGCGGCAGATGGAAGGTTGCATAGTGAACCCAGACGGCCCAAGCATCGGGAAAGATTCTCCACGAGTCGGGCACAAGGCGCTTTGCTTGCCCAGTCACGAATAACAGGACGACGAAGACAAGTCCGTTAGCGACCCAAAACAGGACGCTGAGGAAATGCCAGTGCCGGGCCATTCCGATGGTGTGACGATAGCCGGGAAGCCCAATCCACGGGGAGAGATAGCGAGAATCGTCCTTCGCCGTCCAGACGCGGTCTTTGGGTACTTCGATCGGCGTTAGCCGCAGCCATTCGGTGCCGGGTGTGCAGTGGACGTTCCAGTACAGCCGCGGATGGTCCATCAGGATTTGCAGTCCGCTCCGCACCAGCAGAATGATGAAGAAAAAGTTGACGTAATGGGTGATACGCAACCAGGCTGGAAAGCCGAACGGCGCCATTCCATTTCTTGGTGCGGTTCGGATCGCGCCGTGGAGAACGGGAAGCCCAGAAGTTGCCCACTGAATGTATGCCGCAGCGATTGCCAAAGCCGGCAACGCAAGGATCACTACGAGTGTTTTACGCTGGGCGTGCATGTTTTTCGCAAGCTGCCCGGCGCTCGGCTGCGTTTCCAATCGCCGAACAGTTGAAGCGGGTACTGGTTATTCTCCGTCGGCTGTGGCTTTGTGTTGCAACAGGATGGTCACGAGAAGCGAACTATCCTCAATCGCGCGCATGGCGTGCGGAGCTCCACATTGCAGGAACAGCATATCGCCCGCTGACATTTCCCGGTCTGTGCCGTCGGCATCGAAGATCAAATGACCTTCGAGGCACTGAACCGTAATCTCGCCGGGCACCTGATGCTGCTCAATGCTAGATCCGGCAGGCACGATCAACCGGAGCACTTCTAAGCGGTCGGTCTTGATCAATGTTGAAGTAATGTTTTCCTTTAGTCGCGGACCGAGTGGACGGATATCAATGACTTCCCCGGTTTCTGCGTGACGAATTGCCATGGCGACTTTCCTTTCAGGGGGGATTGGATAGCGGGTCGAGTCTCCGAGACGAAATTGCTGCATTTCCTTTGCTTAAGACACAGCCGGCACTACCAGTGAGACGTGGAATCGCAACGAGTCACAGTTGTCGCCGGCTAGTGCACTCAGTTCAAAACACGTTTTCAAGGTATTTTAAGGTCGCGCGCGGGGTGTGTGGGCCCCTCGCGATTGAGGAACGCTCGGATATCGCCGATTGCTTGCTGTACCGGCATCCGATGGGCTTGGTCGGAAATCGAGTCCAGCGAGCTTTCGAGCCGAGCGGTAAGGCGTTCGGCCGCTTCGCCGGCCGACTGACCGCTAACCCGCAACTCCGGAAAGCCCTGGTGATAAACCTCGATGCTTTCGCCGCCGCACGTTTTGCAGGCATAATCCGTCACGATAACATTGGTTGGATTCATGGTCATGATTTTATCCGTACTCTGGCGGATCGATTGGTCAGTCTTCGTCAGCCGCCAGAAGTCCACACTGTTTTCTTTTGGCTGGTAAATTCACCGCTTCGTCGTCAAAGCATGCTAGGAGTTGGATTGTGAACGACCTGTTTCGGATCTTCATCCGTCAGCGGGGCGGCAGCGTGTTCCCAAGCCTCGTAGCTTGCAAGCGCACTGCCTTGCTCGAACTTTCCATGTCCCTTGCCGAGCGATTTCAGCGTTGCCCAGTTGACGTAGGCCAATAATTGCTGCTCCGAGCCGAACGTGGCGACGAGTCGCCTGTCACACCCTTTCTTCGAACCATATAAATAGTGCATGTTGCCGCTTTCCAGTTTCGCTGTTCAG
>DASZZA010000343.1:0-4928 GCA_035545135.1 Lacipirellulaceae bacterium
TTCATGAGAATGCTTCTCTTGAATTTACGAGGGCCGCGGGATTTGGAAATATGCGTATGGATTCGCTTTTCTTCCGATTAGCCGAAGACCAACCAGAATTCAAATTCAAATTGCCGACTCCGATCGACTTAGCGGCGCCGAAACCGTCCAGCGATGAGCTTTCACGAGCGCACAGCACGGCGGTTAGCGATTTTATCTCGCCCGAACACATGGGCTACGTAAAAAGCCGCGATGCAATTGCTGGATTCGAATCGCATCGCATTCGTGCAATCACCGATGGATGGCAAAATTTGAATTATTCGAGCAACGGCGCTCCGAAGTGGGAGGTTACTCGACTAGAATTAGTCAGCCTTTTACGTCATGACGAGCCGTGCGTTTACGTGGCGAAAACAATGCCTGCCATGGATCAGCTTGCCGACGTACCGATGCGGCCGCTCAATAAGTTTGAGAAATCAGCGCTACCGCATCTCGCGGCACAAGAAGATATTGTCGTCGATCAACGGCCCGACCGAATTTTGATGCTCGGCGCGCTGCGGGCAGGAACGACATGCCTGGAATGCCACGAAGGTGAGCGCGGCAAATTGTTGGGAGCCTTTTCCTATGAAATCGTCCCAGCTTCAATCAACGCCCCAATTTCTTCTTCCGAATCGGCACCAGCCGAATTTCCACCCGCCGATTGAGCGCCGCCGCGATCCGCCGCAGCATCGAGAGCGAATGCCCCTGATAATCGGCGTCTTCGAGCTGCGAGATCACCTGTTGCGTCGTTTTTGCTCGCTTCGCCACTTGAGATTGAGTAAGTCGGGCGGCAGTGCGGGCATCGTAAAGTGCTTGCGCCACATCGATTTGTTCATCAAACTGCGCGTCCAATTCTTCGTCACCCGGGAAAGTGCCGAAGTGCATATCGAGGATTTTCAATCCATCTCGCGTTTTCCGCCTGCTACGGGGCTTCGGTTTCGATTTAGCCATGCAATTATTCCTCGTCGTCGTCGAAACTGTACTTGTTTGGGTTGTTCCGATATTGCGCTAGCCGCCGCAACGCCAACTCGATCTCCGACGCCGGTACCAATCGTTCTTTAGTAATGCCATGCGAAACTAGAACGACGTTGTTGCCGACGAAGCCGTATAACATGCGATAATTGACGCGCGAATGTCGAACGCGTAATTCGTAAATCCCGTCACGAAGATAATCGGCAACGGGCCGTCGTAACTCATTGCCAACTTGCGCCAGTCGAAGCAAGTAACGTCGGCACTTCCGGTAGGCCGCACGATCTCGCGACTCCAATTCCGCGAGCCAATCGAGAAGCGGTACAGAATCGTCGTCGTCGCGATACAACAGGACTTTGGTCGCCGGCATTCCACTCCTTATACATGAATATTAGTGTATTCTTCGGCTGGCGTCAACACACATCATTAGCGCGATGTATCGCTTTTAGCGCGCTTCCCTGCCAAGTCCCGCGCCGCTCAAACTCCGCCAGCACTGCCGCCCGCACGCCCGGCTTATCGAGGCACCAGCTTGGACCGATGAAGTAGTCGGGCGGCGCGTCGCCGCTGATGCGGTCGACGATCATGGTCGGCGGCAGCAGTTCGATGAAATCGACCAGCGTGCGGACGTATTCGGCCCGTTCCATAAGTTGCACTTCGCCGCGGACAACCTGGTCGGCGAGCGGCGTGTTCTTAACGCAATAAAGATTATGAATCTTGACCGCATCGACGCCGAGCCGGCCGAGTTCGCGGGCCGTCGCCATCATGTCATCGTGCGATTCTGCCGGCAGACCGAGAATTACGTGCGCGCCGATTTCGAAGCCGCGGCCGCGACTGCGCGCGACGGCGTCGATCATCGCGTCGTGATGATGGCCGCGATTCATCCAATCGAGCGAGCGATCGTGCGTCGTCTGCATGCCGAATTCGATGGAGACGTACGTCGCCTCGTTCCGGCGACGCGTCGGTCGCCGGCTGTTTGATGGTGTGGTTGCGATTTCTTGTAGAAGGTCCAGCACCTCATCCGGCACGCAATCGGGTCGCGTCCCGATCACGAGACCAACCACTTGCGGATGCGAAAGCGCTTCTTCGTAGACAGCCCGCAACCGCTCAACGGGAGCATACGTATTGGTTGCCGGTTGAAAGTACGCCAGGAAGTCGTGGCAATTGCGGTAACGCAGACCCATCCGTGCGATGCTCTGGTCAATCTGACCACGAACCCCAGCCCGCGGCAGTCGGCGGCTGGGGCTGAAGCTGCGGTTGTCGCAGAACGTGCAACCGCCGATTGCGACCGTCCCGTCGACATTCGGGCACGTAAAGCCTGCATCGATGCTTACCTTTTGCACCCGTCGGCCAAACCGCTGGCGCAGGAAGAAGTTACACGAGTAATACGGAAGCCCGGCCGCCCGCCAGGCGTTCTTGGAACAGACGGCTGGTTCATCGCCGTCTTCTTCTACCGTAAGTCGTTTGATTGACGCCAATTGGGTCGGTACGTAGAGTTACGTAATACGTGTTGGTCCTATTGCAGGCAGTGTTTCTGCACGCATCATAGTTTCCATTTTCTGCCAGGTGCAAGGGAGCGGCATTATGCACGGAGCATTAATTCCACTGGGCGGCGGCGATCCGATTCCGTTGCCTGATCCAAAACGTAAAAAGCAACTGCTCATTGGCCGGCGCGAAAGCTGCGACATCGTGCTGCGATTCGCCAACGTCTCGGCCCATCATGCCCAACTAACCAACGACGGGGGCTACTGGTACGTTCGCGACTTGCAAAGCCGCAACGGCATCAAGGTCAACGACGTCCGCGTGCAAGAACGGCGGATCGATCCGGACGATGTCTTATCTGTCGCCAAGCACAAGTACCGGGTGGAATACGATCCTGTCGAGCTGGGCGCCGTCGGCCCGCCGCCGCCCGATAATCTCTCCCAGGAGATCATGAAAGAATCACTTCTATCGCGGGCCGGTTTGGACCGCCGGTCCCTGGGCCAGGATCGAGACGTGCGCGATCCGGATAGCCGTGGTCGCTACGATCCAACCAACATGAAGGCCGGCCAAATCGAGCTGCCGGATGAGCCGGTGTAAGAGAGCAGGGATCAGGGTGCATGGGGCGGGAAGTCAGCACCGCTTGTTTCCTGCCCCCCCAATATCAATATATGCGCCTGCCTGCTACGCGTGTTTTATGTCTCGCAAGAAGCGTAAGGTACGGGCCGACTTTCGTAAGAATCGCGAGGCGCGCGCTCGCGAAAAGCACCTCGTCGAAGGACTTGCCGATGAGGAATCATTGGCCGCCGATGCTCCGTTAGCCGAGCGGGTGAGCGGCAAGGGCGACATCAGCCGCAAGCGGACGATTGCCGGCGGCGAAATTGTCGAAGACGACGCCGGCACTCTCGTGCTGCCCGAAGTCGATCGCACCGTGTGCCGTTTAGGCCGTGTGCTGCGCGTCCAAGGGCTGCTGAGTGTGGTGCGCGACGACGACGGCCGCCTTTTTCAATGTGCTACACGGCGATTGCTCAAAACTTTGGCTACGGATAAGCGGCACATTGTGGCCGCGGGCGATGTCGTGTGGTTCCGCCCCGAAGGACGCGAGGAAGGTATCATCGAACGTGTCGAGCCGCGCCGCGGTGTCGTGAGCCGCACCAGCCGCGGCCGTCAGCACGTTTTGGTGGCCAACGTCGATCAACTTGTTATCGTAACGAGCGCCGCGGAACCACGGCTGAAACCAAACTTGATCGATCGCCTGCTTATCACGGCGGAGAAAGGTGGCATTCGACCGATCATTTGCATCAATAAAATTGATCTCATCGAGCCGGCCGACCTGATGCCATTGGTCGGCGTGTACGCGCAACTCGGCTATGAGACACTAATGGTTTCCGCGATAAGAGGCTTCGGCATCGATCAACTTCGGCAGCGGTTGGCCGATGAAGAGAGCGTGGTTACCGGCCAAAGCGGCGTGGGCAAGTCATCGCTGTTGAATGCCGTTGAGCCGAGTCTGCATTTGCGTGTGCAAACGGTGAGTGAAGAAACGCAGAAGGGCCGTCACACGACGACCACCGCCGAACTCATTCCTCTGTCGTTCGGCGGTTACGTCGTCGACACACCCGGCATTCGCCAGTTTCAACTGTGGGACGTGATACCCGAAGAGGTAGCCGGATTCTTTCGCGACTTGCGGCCATACGTGGCTCGGTGCCGCTTTCCCGATTGCACGCATACGCACGAGGACGATTGTGCGGTCAAGGATGCAGTAGCCGATGGCTGGATCGACGCGCGGCGCTACGAGAGCTACGTTCAAATTCGTGCCGGTGACTCCGTGTGACGGCAATTGACTCAAGGTCTGCCGTTCGGGCGAAGGCTACTCGTCACGGTGGACGGTGTTCGGTGAAAACGCCGGCAAACAGATCGCGATGTACTCGGCGCCGTCCGGCGTGCTGTAGCGAACCCACTCGCCGGGTTCACACACGACGGCTTGCCCCGCCGCTGCGTCGAAGCTGCCGCCCTCGTGCTCGACGTGCAGCCGGCCGCTTAAAACGAAACTGATTTCGCGGAACTCGGGCCGCTGCCCGGGCTCGATCCAGCCGGCAGGCGATTGCATGCGGGCGACGCTCACGTCCGCGTTGCCCGTGTTCACCGAGCCCACAAATTCTTCAATTTGCTTCGGCTTGTTGCCGGCCGCAATGATTCGCTTGGGCGATGCGATTAGCTGAGGCATGATACTATCTCCAGCGCCGCAATTGGAACATCGAGCCCAAGATAAAACGGCCCGTGCGAAATGGCAATCCTACGCTGCCATGCGTGCGGCTGTGGGAGACAACGCCTCGCACACTAATCGTGTCGCGTCGGCGGCTGCCCTGGGACGCGCCATGCCACGCATGTTCGCTGCCATCTTTAGCCGCCGCAATTCGTCGGTAAGCAGAGGTGCGAGTTGGTCCGCCAACGCCTCTGCGAGCGGGCAA
>DASZZA010000344.1:0-6952 GCA_035545135.1 Lacipirellulaceae bacterium
GGCTAGCAAACACTCGACCGCCTTCCTGCAGCTCAGCCGAATTCCGGCAGACACGTTGGCAAGTATCCGACACGGTGCGCTCGTCGCCGATCAGTGACGCTGCGTCCGCAAATGCGACGGCCGGCTTGCGATACAAAGTTGTCCCCTGGCTGGTCACTGCCTCCAATGCTGATAAGCACTTTGCACCGTGCTCAGCATGTCCGATGACTAACCAGCCGCCTGGTACCAGACACTCGGCCAACTGCGAGACGATGCGCTCCACAGCTTCCGCCGCAAAATAAATCAGCACATTCCGGCAAAAAATCAAATCGAACGCGGCCAAGTTGTGAGTCAGCGATGGAACAGGGTGGCGCGCAAGATTGTGGTACTGAAACGTCACGCCATCCCGAAAGCGGTCTGCAATCCGCCAGGCGCTTCCATCTTGCTCGAAACATTCTGTCCGTAGTTCAGGCGGCGTGCCGCGGAACGCCCATTCTTCGTACCGCCCGGCGCCGGCCTGCGACAAGGCCAATCGGTTGATGTCCGTGCCGACAATCGAAATATTCCAATCTCGTGTCCGCGCCACTAGCTCGCGGCGAAGAAGAATCGATATCGAATACGCCTCAGGACCGGTTGAGCAGCCGGCGCTCCACACACGTAGCCGCTGCGTTGCGCGATTGCGATCCAACATCTCGGGCAACACCTTGTCTCGTAGTGCGTCGAAGACCTCTCGGTGTCTGAAAAAATGTGTCTCGCCGATGGTCAGCCGCTCCGTTAGTCGGTCGAGTTCCTCGTCACTAAAGCGGTCGTCGCGAAGAAAATCCCAATACTCTCGGCATTCGTTCAGGCCGTTCTCCAATATGCGGCTGCGAACGTGTTCGGCCAATGCGTGCGGCCGGGTGGTATAGTATTCCATGCCGGTTGCCGCAACGATGTAATTCTTCAAATCAGAAAAACACGCGTCGGCAATAATCGCGGACGTCGGTGGCGCATTGGTTGTCATGCCGTCACCCCTTCCGCTGCCGTGAGTCTTCGTTGCGCCAGCTCAGTCAATTCAGCGATGCGACGTCGCTCCTCTTCCAGCAACAAACGGCTTGGTGAAAGCAGGACGACATTCGTGCCGTCGACCCGGGCAATCGAGATCGCCGAGTCGTTCAGCGCGCTCCCCTCGGAAACTCCTACCAGGTCTTCGTCTGCGATGTCGACGATTCGCGATACCCTATCGACTTCCAGTGCAACTTGTTGCGATTCGGATCGCAATAAAATCAGTGGCGAATACAACTCCCGTTCACGATCCGGAATTCCCCACAGGCGTCGCAACGAGATAACCGCTATCAGCTCCTCGCCGACGTTGAGAAAGCCGGTCAGGAACGACGGAGAGCCGGGCACCCACGACAATTCCGTTTCCGCCAGGACCTCCGACACATTACGTATGGAAATTGCGTATGTGCGCTCCGATAAATGGAAGATGAGATACCTTCCTCGTCGCGATTGTATTTTTTCTGCCCCCATCGCACACCCTTGCTGTGATCAACTACTCGCCCATCCGTTCGCTAAAAAGTAGTTCTTAACCATCGTTAGTCAAGAAATCTTCTTCGTTGCACCACTGATGGACGTGTTGTTGAACGGCTACAAAACGACTGAACGATTGCGAACGTTCGCGACACTTGTGGCCGATGACGACGTTTGCAGCGCGGAGCAAAGCACGTCGCCGTCATCAATTTATGATCGCGCATGTGTCAATCAGCAGCGACTTCGACTCGATGTGAATCGATAACGCCAATCTGCGGATCCGCCGACCAATCCGCTCGGCATGCAGTTTCATCGTTGGCGCGGAAGATAGACGAGCGGGGCCGTCAGAGTTCTTTCATCGGCAGAAGTGCATCGCTCATGTAACAGACAACACAATGCAGCTCCCCGCGCTTGTCACATCGCGGCGATGCGATCCGATCATTCATGTTGATGGATGTTCGGCTTTAGTCGATGCCCATCGATTTCATAATCACGAACTCCGACTCCCGCCACGTTCAGTGCGCCGGCCGTCCAGCTTGGCCACGGCGACCAATCGGCTCGTCGGGACGCGTCCGGATTGACAGGGAGCCAAATGACGGCGCAAACCACCGTGGCCAGCGCCAGCGAGGGCGCCACACGCCAAACCCCCAGCGATACTTTCGGCTGATCCAACGATTTCGCCAGGGCATTGGCGCGGCGGCTCAACAACGAACTGTCCCCCAGGAAACCGAGACCGGCCGGAAGACGGCCAGGTGCCTTCACCCGCGATTCGATCAAACGCAGCAGACTCCGCAGATAGTCGGCAACGTCGACTTCCGACGCCACCACATCCTCGTCGCAGCGGAACTCGCGCGCGGCGGCCGCTTCGCGCGAAGCCCACCATACGAGCGGGTGATACCAATAAACTGCCTCGACAAGTCGTTGCAAAAAAAGATGTAGCGGATGCTGTCGCCGGATGTGTGCCAGCTCATGTCGCACGATCGCCGATTGTTCAGCCGCAGGAAACTCGCGCACCACCTCAGGCAGTAAGATCACCGGCCGATGCATCTGCCAGCAAAACGGACTTATGCCGTTCGACACGATTCGGATTTCGATCGGCCGAGCCGACGACAGCGAAGGCAAGTCACGACAGAGACTTTGTGCTATGCCTTCGTCGGTCGCGGCGCGTCGAACAAGCCTCGTGCCTCGGAGGATGCCTCCGGCGCACACGGCGATGATTGCCGTCGCCCCGGTCGCCCAAATCCATCCACAAATTCTCCCCGCCACCGAAAATGTCAGGTCAGCCAGCGGACTACTTTCCGACGGTTGCAGGTCGGCCCAGGTAATCAGCCGAAGGTGGGGCAAAAAGAATGCGCCGCAGGTGAGCGCGAGAATGCAAACATGCAGTGCGGCCCAGCAGGTATCGCTACTGCCGCGAAACTCTTGCTTACGCACGAACCAGGCGGCCACCCCAATCAACAGACTAACTTGCAACGTGAGCGAGACGAACGCCTCCAGGACCGTCGAGGATGTCACGTCTGGCCGTCCTTTCGCTCGACTTTCCGCAGTGCCGCTCTCAGCGCTTCCACGTCCTCATCGGAGAATTTGCCGTCCTCAAAGAGTCCGAGCATCAGCGACGGCAAGCGATCGCCGAACAGCACTTCTTGAAGGTCGTGAAGTATGCTCCGGCTGACTTCTTCGCGTGACACGCTCGGCTGATATACGTGGGCTCGACCTCGCTTGGTCCGTTTTAATACCTTTTTCTTACTGTGCAGAAGACGCAACGTCGTCATGACCGTCGTATAGGCCAACGGACGCTGCAACTCGTCGCATACCGTCTGAACTGTTCCTTCGCCCTTCCGCCAAAGGACATCCATCAGTTCCAGTTCATATCGAGTGAGTCGAGGCGGGACCATGAGCGCAGCGTTTCAATCCAATGCGAACCGACGTCGCACGCAAATTTTGTCGTGGCGACGGCACCAGTTTGGCCTTTGCGTTACACGGCGTCAACACAAAAAGACAGTTGCCATCCGACGCGCGTCGATTACGATCTGGCCTTTTATACTATGAACATAGTTGCTAGTCTATGCCAACTTTTGTTCGCGTCTGCCGATCGAACTAACTGACTAGAAACCGCTAACAACCTATTGAGTCGCGAAAGCGTTGTGAAATGACAATTGAAGACGTTTATACTCCAACCACTCCATTGAGCATCCGCATTCGCGCGTTGCTAGCTCGATATCGCATTCGGATCTCGCTATTCGTCGTGTGTGGACTGGTTGCAACCGACATGCTCCGCGCCGTGCGGCCACACGCTCCTTTCAGTCTGTCCGACCCATGGAGCGCCGTCGGTGTTACGCTCATCGTCCTAGGTACTTTGATGCGCAGCTGGGCGGCTGGCGTCCTGACCAAGAACTCGGAGCTTTCGACAACCGGTCCCTATGCAATTACCCGCAATCCACTTTATCTCGGCTCGTTTCTGATGATGATCGGGTTCTGCACGCTCGTCGGCCGCTGGCACGACTATGTCGTCATGCTCATACTAGCTGTTCTACTGTACTGGCCTAAGATCATAAGCGAGGAGTCATTTTTGCGCGCCAAATTCGGCCCGCAATGGGACGAATTCTTCAACACCACGCCCCGACTACTTCCCCACCGTATAAATCTGAGTAAAGCTCGCTCCGAATGGTCCTTTGCGCAGTGGAAGCGAAATAGCGAGCCCGTTACTGTACTCGCCGCAGTTGCCGGTTTGGTCATCTTCCAGGCCTGGTCGATACTGCTGCCCCATATCCGCAACTTATGAAACCCCCGTCTCCCTCTGGGCGACGCCGGCGTGAGGGTGCGTGGAACCGATATTGATAGAGTTCCTTAGTAGCGACGCTGTACCATGCAACGGTAAGCCGCCGCGTCGACGCCGTCCGCGACACTGTCAACGTGCCCATCGCACCACGCAAAATTCACATGGCCCGGGTGGCGGCTGTCGAATTCACATTCATCGGCGTCGCTCCGATTCGGTCCCAAATTCGCGTATCCAACCACGCGTCCGTGGGCGTCTTCACCCTTTGTGGCAATTCCGAGCCAGGTTGAGGGAAGCTTGCGCGCTGTCCGCTCGCCTACCAATGCAACGTGGCTTAGCCCGCGCGTAACATCGGCAAAGCGATACGCCTTCCGCTCGACGAACATCCCGTCGCCACTATCGCCCGCTACGTCGTCCGGATCCATACTGCCGAACACGCCAACGTAATTCGCACGGGGGAGCGTAACTAAAACCTGTTCCGATTCCTGAGCGTGCTCGCCATGCGATCCGATCTCAGCAAAAAGTGGAAAAATCGGCTCGCCCGCGTCCGACGGACAAAGGTATACGTCCGGTGTCTTGGAGCGCACCACCTCGGTTACCGACGTGATCGGCCGGCTGCGATCGATCCGGCTATACAAACGTTTCTCCTCAAGCTCTCTCAGAATCGCCGCAGCCCATGCGTAGCTCGAGTCACCGCTCGCTTCGGGTTGCCAGCCTGCCGGAAGCGCAAGATACGTATCGTGGAAAACGTGCAAGGCGTCTGCGATCTGATGAAGGTTATTGATGCATCGCGTGTTGCGAGCCGCCTCGCGCGCACCCTCAACCGCCGGCAAAAGCAGCGACATCAGTATGGTAAGCGCCGTGACGACGACCAGCAATTCAAGAATCGTCACACCTCGGATTCTGCGTACGCTCAGCGCGCTATTGCACATTGTGAGCTTCCTGGATGTGAGCCAAACACCGCCTCTCTTGGGCGGTTCGATCAGTAGCCGTCCGTATTCACGAACCGTGCAATTGTAACCGGCCCCCCGCCTGCCCAAAAGCCGACTACATGCTAGCGGCTTCTCGCAGGTAAAGGCTCGTATGGCTAATTGCCTGCAGCCTTTATCTGAACGAAAATAGCGCAATTGCTCGGCCCGCGATTGGCCGACGCTGCAACTGATTGGCTTGAACCAAGGAGACAACAACTCATGCCCACTCGACCATCCAGCGACAGAACCCATGCGCGGCGCGATGTTTTGCGAGGAGCCGCCGCCGCTGCTGCCGGAAGCCTGCTCTTCGATCACTTGGCCAAGGCCGACGACGCAACACCCAACGGCGTAACACGGCAAGCCCTTCAGCCGCCAGGTGCGCCCGCGGCCGATATTGGTTACTCGCCTGCCTTGCTCGCGCAGGGCAAAAAACTTTTGTTCATCTCCGGGCAAGGTTCGAAAGACCACCACGCCGACATGGAAACGCAAATCCGGCAGACGCTCGACCGCATCGGCATCCTGCTCAAGGCAGCGGGTGCGTCGTTCGCCAACGTCGTCATGATGCGATCCTATTGGCTCCATCTGCAGCGAGACTTGCCGCTGTTTCGCAAAGTTCGTCGCGACTACTTGGTGAAGCCGTATCCAGCCGCGACCGCCGTGGGGGTGAACGAGCTGGCTTCACCCGACGCCCAACTGGAAATCGAAGTGGTGGCTGTCGTATGAGACAGTTATTTTGTCCTACCAACCGAACAAGTTGAACTGTCGGGGGACCAGCTCATTATGCGGAGTCGTCGGAGAAAAATGTGGCTGGTCCGTCTCGGCCGTGCTCCTGTTAGTGCCGGTCGGTCCGCAGTTCCACGCAGCACTCCGCGACCGAGGAAACCAGCCGACGACTCACTCACCAATCCTCCACAGGTTCCCTTCCGATCTCAGAAACACCGCGCCGTCCGTCGGCACGAGCGACGCCAGCGTGCGCTCCCCAATGTCGTTCGTTGCCAGGAGCTCGTACGTCGTGCTGGCACCGACAACGTACGTCGCCCCCGCCTCGTTCAGAAAATAGATGCGCCCGTCTGCATACACGGGCGACGCTGAAAAGTTCCCTGGCAATCGTTTTGTCCAGTGCGGCTTGCCAGTGCGGCCATCGAGACACGACGCCACGCCATTATCGGATACCACGTAAAGCTCATCCTTAACCGCGAGCATCGAAGGCGTCAGCGGAGCGCCCTTCGTCGCGCGCCAGGTTACATGGCTATCCGTCGCATCGCCGCTCGCGCCTGTTGGGTCGATCGCCAACAGCACCGGTCGATTGAATCCCGTGGCGACGAACAACAATCCGCCCGCATATACCGGGCGCGGAACGACCGAATACCCGTCGCCGTAGCGCACCCGCCAAATCTCGTGGCCATCGCCCGGATCGTATGCACCGACAAGTCCGCTACCCGGACTAACGACTTGCTTGGCGCCGCCAAGCTCGATGACCGTGGGTGTGGAGAACGAAAACGTCTTGTCAGCGGGTGTATTGCGCGGAGTCTTCCAACGCACCTCGCCGGTGTCACAGTCGAGCGCGACAACGAACGGGTCGCTCTCCGCATCGCAACTGAAAATGAGTGACTTGCCGACCAAAACGGGTGAACCGCCGTTCCCGTGGCGCGGAAGATACTTCAACTTCGTTTGACGCCACAGCACGCGGCCGTTGAGATCGAGCGCCGCCGTG
>DASZZA010000345.1:0-3473 GCA_035545135.1 Lacipirellulaceae bacterium
CAAAACGCGCTCGGTGGAATTAAGTTCAGAACAATCTGAAAGCTACATGAGTGCGGCGTTGACCCATAGGTGGGTGGAGATGCTGGCGACATAGCCGAGAGCGATGGCCCAGGCCCATCGCAGATGGTTGAGAAACGTGTAGTGGTTGCGCACGAGACCCATTAGCACCACGCCCGCCGCCGAGCCGATGGAAATCAGGCTTCCTCCGATCCCGGTGCTGAGCGTGACGAGCATCCACTGGCCGCTCGACATTTCGGGGTTCATGGTGAGCACGGCGAACATCAGCGGGATGTTATCGAATGCTGCGCCGAGCAGACCGATCGCGATGTTGGCATACGTTGGCCCTAGATCGCCGTAGAGATAATTCGACAGCAGCGCGAGATATCCGGCGACACCGAGCCCGGCGACAGCGAAGATGATGCCGAAAAAGAACAGCAGCGTGTCCCACTCCACGTGCCTCATCTCGCGCAGAGAGTCGAACGCCATGTCCTTGTCGTTGCGGCGGCGTCCGACGCGCTGGAGGAAATAGCTGTACATTTGCAGGTATCCGAGGCCCAGCATCATTCCGAGTGCGGGCGGCAGACTGAAGAAGCTCTTGAAACAGACAGCGGTCACGAGGGTCGCCACGAAAAGCCAGATCACGACGGCCCCACCGGGCTTGAGCTTCTTGGGTTCGCCCCAAGGCTCCGGCACGCCTTTCGGTACGCCGAAATGCATGAGCGTCGCCGGCACGAGGAAGTTCACCAATGATGGCAGGAAGAGATAAAAGAACTCGAAGAACCCGAGTTTGCCTTTCTGCCAGACCATCAAAGAGGTGATATCGCCGAACGGCGAGAAAACACCACCTGCGTTGGCCGCCACTACGATGATGATGCAGCCCATCACGATGAATTGGTAATTGCCGACCCCGACCGCCACCACCACCGCGCCCATGACGAGCGCCGTCGTAAGATTGTCGATGATCGGGCCGAAAAAGAACGCAAGTCCGCCGACCAGCCAGAAAAGCTGCCGATAGGAAAGGTTCATATTGACGAGTCTGGTCCTCAGCGCATCAAAGACGCGCCGCTCCTGCATCGTGTTCACGTAAGTGATCGCCACAACGAGGAACAGCATCAACTCGCCGTAGTCGAGAATCACATGCTTGGCGGCGACTTCGAGCTCTGGGCTCCTGCCATTCAGCGCATAGACGAAGCCGAGAAGCGCCCAGATAAGGCCCGCGGCCAGCATGACCGGCTTCGACTTGCGCATTTGAATGGCTTTTTCGATCGCCACGAACCCGTAAGCGACGAAGAAAATCAGGAGCGCCAGATAGCCTGCGGGATGCCGAGTCAAGTCGATGTGCGCGGTGACCTCCTCCGCATGTGCCGAAGCTGCGAGCGCAGGGAGCAAAAACATGGCGTTCAGTAGCCACAGCCGACCGAAAGAACCCTTCATCCCCTCTCCACGTTGTTGGGACTTTGCATCCCATGACCAGCGAAATTCAAACCTCACCAGTAGCGCTATGCTGTGCAGCGAAAGGCCCAAGGCAGCCGCAAGGGCATTCAATAACCGTACCCTGCACAGTGCAGATTGCGAAAGGCTAAATGCGCATCAATCCGCAGGCGACACAAATCTCTGTCATGCCGGATTTTTTTCATTGATTGCATGCTGATCGCGAGGCACGCGTCGCCCGCGCTGGAGGCTTGTCTGCAGCGCACTGAAATTCCAAAGCGTGCAGCCGCGAGTCTCCCCGCACGAGAGAAATGGGCGACGCAATTTAGCATTCGCCGACTTACACGCTTTATTCAGGAGCGGGACGCTGTATCTAGCCAGGCCTCGATCGCCGGGACGGTTGCCGGAAGAACCGCTGCATCAGGTGCAAAGGCGTTCCAAGCGTCCCGATGTTTATCCGATACCGTCGTCAATAAGCATTTGCCTGCCGACTTCGCGGCTTCGAATACGCCGATGAGGCCGCCGCCTCCCGCCTCGAGCTTTCCAAACTTGCTCAACACCACCACGTCGCTGGCTTGGACTTGATCAGCCAGCGATGCGCTCGCACGTAATGCGCCATCGCCGTCAACATGACAGCTTGTGCCGGCGGGCGGCGTCTCGAGAAAGATTGGGAAGCGTACCCCAGAGGTGATGTCGCGAAGCACACCGGCGCTGCAGACGCGTCCCGTCAAACCGTGTGTCTCCTCGATCAGCCCAACGACCTTCAGGCCCGACGCCAGCCAATGTTCTATTGCCTCTTTGAATAGAGCCTGCACCGTTGCGCTGTCGGCTCCTGCGACTGCAGCAATGGAAGTCCCTGGCGTGGTCATGGCGGATTTTCCTGATATGGCCGGTCATAGTCAGCGGTACATCGCGTGTCCAACGGAAGAGATGATACAACCCTTCGGTCGCTTGAACGAGTATTTGCCTGACCCTGATTTCTACCCTTTCCGCTTATTCGCCTGAATGGCGTGTTCCAGAGCCTGGAGGAACTGAGACCGGTCGCGCGGTGTGAAGGTCGGGTTGAAGCCGCGGCTCTCGCCGGTTTCGCGCAAATGCCTTTGCATATCCCGCATCGCAAGCGCCATGCCGATGTTCGTGTCGCTAAATGGCTTGCCGTTCGGCCCGATACACTGCGCTCCTGCCTTCAGACATCGCGCGGCAAGAAGGATATCTGCCGTTATCGCGATATCTGAGGCGCCCACGCGCTCCGCGATCCAGTCATCGGCGGCATCGGCCCCCTCGTTGACGACGACGCGGTTGATCAGTGGACTTGCATCAAGTCTCATCCAGCTGTTCGACACCATATGGACGGTGAGCCCATGACGCTCCGCCACGCGCATGACCTCAGCTTTCACGGGACATGCGTCCGCATCAACATAGATTTGCATGCCTTGAGTCATCTGGCTGCCGCAAAAATGTCAAGGCATGCGCCAGTTCAATCAAGAGGTGGAGGCTAACCGCATTTCCGCGCCCAGGCATGCGCGAGATGCCGCCTGCGGCTTTGTGGATCAGAGCCATATCGGCCATGTTTTCGTACGAGTGGTCGGCAGCAGTCCCGGTGCTGGCGACGGGTGCACACGTCGTAACCTGGAACAAGCAAGCGATCAGCCTTTTCCGGGAAAGGTGCGCGTGCGAAGAACCTTCGACATGGCGCGAATGCACAGGAACGTGAATGGCCGATAATGTCACCGCCGCTTCAGGCAGGCATTCCGAAGCGTCGCCGGCGATGTGGCGGTCCATTCTTTGCGCTTTTTGCGCCAGCCTGATCGGCATTGGATTAGCCCGTTTTGCCTATACGCCGCTTCTTCCGGCGGTCATTGGCGCGCACTGGTTCGACCCGTCGACGGCCGCATATCTCGGAGCTGCAAATCTTGCAGGCTATCTTGCCGGCGCGCTTCTGGGCCGCGCGATGGCGAGTCGGTTGTCATTGCACGTAACGCTTCGTCTGATGATGCTGATTGCAACGGCGGCCTTCTTCGCATGCGCGTGGCCGTTAGACT
>DASZZA010000346.1:0-3591 GCA_035545135.1 Lacipirellulaceae bacterium
GTTTTTAGAGCTTGATCCACCTAAATCGAAGCGCATGCATTTCTCCGTCATCCTGAGGCGGCGGCCGAAGGCCGCCCTCGAAGGATGAACGGCCCAAAATCTTGGGCCGTCACCCTTCGAGGCTCGCTTCGCTCGCACCTCAGGGTGACGGATCGATTCATTCTGCGCGGATCAGACTCTAGTCTAACGTCGCCGCCTTGCAGTGCGTCAAGGCTGCAAGCGGTCCGGCGTCGTGACATCATCGCAAAGATGGTGGTCCCGGCCGTGCATGAGGTGCGGCAAGGCTGCGTCGATCCAAAAGTTTGCCTATTGGCCGGTCGGACCCGGTTGGGCCTGTTCGACCTTGCGGGTCGACCCGAGGTCAGGATCGGCGGCGATCACCTTTGAGGCGTCGTAGGGATTGCCCACCATAAACGAACGAACGTTGTGCGCTTCGTCAAGCAAGCTTGGTCCATAAACTTCGCTGACCCATTTTTCATCGTAGCCCATCGCAATCAGAAGAGTGGGAAATATTTCAAAATGACTCATTCTGTTAAATCCCAGCCTTGCTGCATGCCGTAGACGTTGCTCAAATGACCGGTCACCCGTAGCCGCAAATAACGGTACTCGTGCTTCGCCCGGATGGACGTTTGTCGTTGAGCAATGTGGCAGGGCGCGTTGAAGATCCTGGCCATGGTCCGATGTGTACACCATCAACGTATTTGACAGGTCCAGCTTCGGCATCAGCCTGCGAAAGAACCCGTCGACAGACCATGTGATGGCACGTTTGTAGTGATGGATACGATCTTCGTTATGGTCAATGCCTTCGTCCCGGGGGTAGCGAAGCTCATAGGGAAAATGCACGCCGTGCTTGTCAACCAAGAGAAATATTGGCGCTCCGTCGGCC
The DNA here is from genome assembly GCA_035545135.1 of Lacipirellulaceae bacterium. Classification (GTDB taxonomy): domain Bacteria; phylum Planctomycetota; class Planctomycetia; order Pirellulales; family Lacipirellulaceae; genus JABDGM01. The sequence continues at coordinate 887 of DASZZA010000346.1, forward strand.
AATAAGGCCAGGACTCTGTCCGCAATCTTGTTGTCTCGATCATACGCGGGATTGTCGAGAACGCCGATCTTCGTGTCGATCAGGTTCTTTTCTCCAACGGAGAATCCATTTTGAAAGTTAAGCGGACCCACCATGCCATCTATCTGCACCGTGCGGTAACCGGCGCGTCGTGCGTATTGCCAGATCAGGGGCCGCTTTGCTTCTTCGTCCCACTTCTCCGGAAGATGACCTGATCGCATTCCGTAACGGAACATAGTTCGAGAAATTATCGAGCAGTTTGCGCCGGAGATTGCGACGCCGAAATTGATCAATCTGCTCTCGTGCTTCAGAAACGGAGTCGTCTCCAGGGGTTGATCGTTGATCGACAGAAAGTCGCCACTCACGCTTTCATCCATGATCATTATGATCCGGTTGAACCGTCGAGCGGACTGGGCGGGAGCGTTGATTGCGCGATCCGGAGATATATTTTGGGAAGTTCGGTAGCCAATGGACTCAACGATGCCCAGCACACTGACGCCCAGTACCTGGCTGGCTCCGTTTGCCAATAGGGAATATGGAACAGGAAATACTTGTACCCGGCCTCCCGTATAGTGATTGACATAGCCGACAAGCAAAAGCGCAGCCGCAGGCAAAACCGCCCACTTACGTGACAAAGAAGAGTAATTTCGAGGAGGGATGCAGAAGATTGCGCCGATAAAGGCACCGAGCAAAAAGTTGTGCAGTAGCGGTTCCCAATAGGCGTGAAGAGCATCGGATGCCGATTGCCGGTTCTCCCAAAGCAGTGACACCATGTCTTTGCGCAGGAAGATTCCATCAATCTCCAGAAAGAAATGATCGACGGACCAGCCGACTATCAATACGAGCGTCGCCATGCAGCGAAGCAAAGCGGTGCTGATAAACGGAATGACTGCAATTCCAATCAGGGAAAGGAAGTAAACGACGATGTAGATTGCAGCTTGATACAGCCGGCCGGCTTCGAAAAAATTTTTAAGCACCTGTGGCGCCCAGTAGGGGAAGCCAAATCCCAACTCGGCGTCGACCTTGTGCCACATCAGGCCCCACATTGGGGCAAACAAAAGGGCTATCGCGAAGAGCTTTACTGCAGTTATCTTTTCAATACGAAGATTCCGAATAAACTGAATAGACATACGCGACCCGCCCCCCGGCGAAATCCAGACATAGCCCCGGGCTAGCCTACCAAAAAATCTGCCGGTATCGCCAAAAGCAGGAAGATCGACCGACCGGAACGTTTCGTAGCGCTCAACAGCGGCTATCGATACAGCACAAGGGCAAAATCACCAACAAGACCAGCCGGTAGATGGCGCGCAATCCCAAATATCCATGCACATAGGTTAGCCGCCGCGAACCGTGCCCGTGCGGCTCGGGCGAGAAATACAAGCACTGCCACGGCCGCTTCGCGTGATTTCAGGCGCCTCGCTGTCTCAGCGCCACAGCCCGTATTTCTGCCAGTCGTCCTGCGGAATGGCGTCGCCGACGCGGTAGCTGAACGACTCGACCTTCATGCGGTCCGGCGTCGCCTTGCAGGTAAAGGCAAACCGGTACCATTGGCCACGGCTGCGCAGCGCTGCACCTGCTCCGCTCATGCTGTCGCCGTCGACCTTGGGCGGCGACACGGAGTCGATCACCACCCGATCGGGACGGTACGCAGTCTTGTCATGACCGATCCGGGTCAGGGCCGCGTATTCGCAGACCTGCTCGAGGCGCTCGGAGGGGTCGATGCGCTTGAGCATCGCCTCGAAACGGGATTCGGCCTGGTTCGGCCGCGCTGCGGCTGCCAGCGGGATCGCGAGCAAAACGAGGCCGATGCGCTTCATCGAGGATTCTCCGGCGGAAATGGGAGGGGCTTTTATAGCGGGCTTCGTCGCCGTTTTGTGGCGGTGCGACAAAAAACGCGCGCTTTGTCCCCAGGGCGCCACCGTCGAACTGACGCAATCTCCGCAACCAGGACCCGCCCGGCAGCGTTGAGTTTTTGATTGAGCATCGATCGTTGCGACAAGGTGAAGACCATGCCAGTGGCTCCGGAGATTGCGTTCCACAACATCGGGCCGTCCGACAGCGCCGAGGCGACGATTCGCGATCACATCGCGCGGCTGGAGCAGATTTACGGCCGCATGACGACATGCAGGGTTCGGGTCGATCAGCGCAATCAGAATGCGAACGGCACGATTCCGCCGGTGGTGCGCATCGAGATCGGCGTGCCGGGATATAACGACATCGTGGTCGCCCACGAGCCCGCGCATCTGCAACGCAAATTCCAGGCGCCCGATCTGCGCAATGCGATCAACGACGCGTTCCGCATCGCCGAGCAGCGGCTCGCCAGGTTCAAGGATAAGCGCAGCGACCACGGCGCGGCACCGTTGCGCCATGAGGCTGCGCTCGAATTCGTCGGTCGGGTGGCCGAACTGACGCCCGAGAAGAATTTCGGATTCCTCATGACCAAGGAAGGGGCCATGCTCTACTTCCATCGCAACAGCGTGCTGACCGGCGATTTCGACAGACTGCGGCGCGGCGACGACGTCAGCTACGTCGAGGCGATGGGCGACACGGGCCCGTTGGCCAGCAAGGTGCGCGTCATCCGCGGCTAGCAGCTCTTGCCGAGCGGCAGCGCCAGTCGCTTGCGAAAGGCGCGGTCGCGCTTGAGATGCCATTCGCGGCTCATGGCGTGGCGCCGGCTCACGCATTGC
>DASZZA010000347.1:0-7073 GCA_035545135.1 Lacipirellulaceae bacterium
CGAAACATACGCCGGCGGCCCGGAAGTTGGGCCTTGGCAAAGCGTGTCGATGTCCTCCAGCGATGTTGCGCCTCCGGCAAACATCCTGGCCCCCGCCTACCGTGCGCTCCGTTACGGCGGCATGATCACCGGTCAACGCAACGAGCTGCTCGACTATTACGTGGAAGCCGTCGACGGCCGCGGCAACATCGCCCGCAGCGACATCCAGCACGTGTGGGTCGGCGATTCCGCCACGCAATCGGGTGGCGACGTCGTCCAGATCGTACCCAATCCGGCCATCGCCGGGCAAAGCCTGGCCGTCACTTACAATCCGCTCGGCCGGCCGCTGGCGGGTGCCTCGCAAGTGTACGTCCACTATGGATTCAACAACTGGCAGACGATCTCGCCCGACGTCCTGATGAACTGGGACGCCGAACAAAGCCGTTGGAACGTGAACTTGCCAATCAGCCAGGACGCCAGTCAATTCGACCTCGTATTCAACAATGGCGCTGGAACGTGGGATAACAACAGCGGCCAGGATTGGCATTTCAATGTGACGGGAACACAGTCGCCGGCCTTTGTGATGGACGGCGTGCGCGACGCGTCCGCGAAGGAAGTCGCGTCGAACGGCGCGCGGCATCTCTACGCGGCCCTGAGCGGCGACACACTGTATGTCGCCACCGAAGACGCCGGCGAAGGAAACGACGTATTCATCTACCTGGCCAAAACGCCCGGCCAGCTCGTAGCCGCTAATTGGGCCAAAGCCGGCCAGATCGCCAAATGGGATGCCTACCTCGCCGACGAAAACGACAACGATTACAAAGCCTGGTTCGATGCCACCGGCGCAACGCAAGCTGCCACGGGCGCCAACGGCGGCGTGCTCGAAGGCACCATCAATCTGGCTCAGGAATTCGGCTCGCTGCCGTCCGAAATTTATCTGGCCGTCGGCGTCTATCAAACGGCCGATGGCGGCGCGCTCGTCGCCTCGCAACAAGTGCCCGCGTCCATCGACGAAAACGGCAACATCAATGCTCTCGAATACTTCTTGCTTCAACTCGTCGCCGCACCCGGCGACTTCAACCAAGATGGGCACGTCGACGCCGCCGACTTCGATCTCTGGCGAACCACTTTTGGCACCGCCGATACGCGCGCCGACGCCAACGCCGACGGCACCGTCGATGGGGCCGACTATATTATTTGGCGCAAGTACTTCGGCACCGCGGCCGCGGCCAGCTACGTGCTCGTCGATTCCCGCCCCGCCGTGCCGGAACCGACCAGCTTTTGCTTGCTGATACTCGGGGCGGTTTTGGTCGGTTGGCAAGGACGACGCTTGGCTGTGCGGTTGCCAACTCCCGCGATATCTTAGGAATGTGGATATTGCAGCCGGGCCATGTACATGACATCGATCGCCGCCATTCTGATTGACAACGGCATGGGGCAGTCCGCTCCTGTGCTTGAGCGCCTCGCCACCAGTCAGCAGATTCGCTCTGTGGCGCTCGCTGGTGCGCCAAGTGCGAATGTCACGGCCGTCCACCGTCTGCGCGCGACCTCATTGCGGCCCGCTGCGGCCATTGTCGAGACGCTCCGCTGGTTCGAAACGACCGATGTGTCGCACTTGCTTTGCGTAATGTCGCCACGCGTCGAAATAACCGCCAACGGCCTCCGGCGGCTCACAAATGTGGCCGCCGACACTCGCGCAGCCATTGTTTACTCCGATTTCTTCGACGCCGCCCCCAATGGCGCCGCCACGCTTCATCCCCTCATCGACTGCCAACCCGGCAGCATTCGCGATGATTTTGATTTCGGCCAAGCCTTGCTAATCAGTCGCGCCGCCGCCAATGGTTTGGCCGATGCCATCGAAGCCGAGCGCGCAGCGACAGCATTCGGCGGCTGGTACGACCTCCGTCTCCGGCTAACCGAACGCGGCCCGGTCGTCCACATGTCTGAACCCACGTATTCGGTCGCCGCGGCTGTGGAGCATTCCGCCGGCGACTCCCATTTCAGCTATGTGGATCCGCGGAACCGCAATTACCAGATCGAGATGGAGCTCATCGCGACAGCGCACCTCAAGCGCATCGGCGCCTGGCTGCCGCCGCCGAATACCCAGCTCATCGACGACAAAACCAGCTTCCCCGTCGAATGCAGCGTCGTCGTCCCGGTGCGCAACCGAGCGAAAACGGTCGCCGACGCCGTCAGCAGTGCGCTGTCGCAGGAAACCGATTTTCCGTTCAACGTGATCGTGGTCGACAATCACTCGACGGACGGCACGAGCGACGTCCTCCGTAACCTTGCCGCCAAATCGGATCGGCTGGTTCATTTAATTCCCACCCGCCGCGACCTGGGCATCGGCGGCTGTTGGAACGAGGCGATCTACCACGAAAAATGCGGCCGCTACGCCGTGCAGCTTGATAGCGACGACCTCTACGCCAGTCCCGGCGTACTGACGCACATCGTCGGCGAGTTCCAGCGCGGTCCCTACGCCGCGATCATCGGCTCCTACACAATCGTCGATTTCAATTTGCAACCGATTCCGCCCGGTCTCATCGACCACCGCGAGTGGACGGCCGAAAACGGCCACAACAACGCACTGCGAATCGCCGGCCTCGGCGCGCCGCGCGCGTTTCACGTGCCAACGCTGCGAACGATCGGCTTCCCCAACGTCAGCTACGGTGAAGATTACGCCGTCGCCCTGCGCATCAGCCGGCAATACCAAATCGGCCGCATCTACGATTCGCTCTACTGGTGCCGCCGTTGGGAAGGAAACAGCGACCACGCACTGTCCATCGAAACGCAAAACCGCTACGCGTTCTACAAGGACCGGCTGCGTTCGACCGAAGTCGCGGCCCGGCAGCAATTGAGCGACATTCGATGAGTTGGGAACGAATTCTGCAAAACGATCGACCGGCCGAGCCGCTGCGGCAGCGCATCGATGAACTCTTCGCCCAACAGCGAGCTACTTGGCCTGCGCTCCAGGACGGCGAATCGGCCCTCGCTCACCTGCAGCGCAAAACGCTCACCGCCGACGGCCAATCGATCGTGGTACAAATGAACCCTGCTCGTCGCCGTTCGACGCTGGCGAAAACCGATGCCCAAGCGGTCGCGGCCCGTGCGTGTTTCCTGTGCCCCGAAAACATGCCGGCCGAAGAACGCGGCATCGCGTTCGAAGACTTGGTGCTTATGCCAAATCCCTATCCGATTCTGCCGGTCCACTGCACAATAGCCGATCGCGTGCACCGTCCGCAGCGCATCCGTGGCCGCGTCGATACGTTTTTACATCTGGCCCAAGTAATCGGCCCCGACCTGGCCGCGCTCTACAATGGCCCGCGCTGCGGCGCCTCGGCCCCCGATCACTTCCATCTGCAAGCCGCCCGGGCCGACGAAATGCCCTTGCTCCACCAGCTCGCCGCCCTGCCCGACGACCGCTCCGCTGTTGCGCATACGACCTTTGGCCGAAACATATTTGTGTTTCGAAACACGAACGTCGTCGACTCGGTGAAGCATATCGAACGAACCATCGACGCGCTCGCCCAAGTCGAATCGACGACCGAAGAACCGATGGTGAACATGGTTGCGCACTGGCGGCACGGATGCTACACGCTCGTGCTCTTTCCGCGCTCCGCGCACCGCCCGGCCTGCTACTTCGCTACAGGTGCCGATCAGTTGCTCGTCAGCCCAGCCGTACTTGAGATGTCCGGAATTCTCGTTGCCACCGAGCCCGAGCACTTCTCGCGCATCGATGCCCACATCGCCCGCACGATCTACGAAGAAGTGAGCCTTCCGACAGCACAGTTCGAGCAGCTTGCGGCGATTATTGAACACGAAACGTCGCCGTCAAACTAAAGGTTTGCCCGCACGCGTTCCTGTTCGGCCAGCGCGTATTCAACAAGCCGCGCCGCAATCGGCTCGAATGTCTTGATCGGCTCCCGCGACAGCGGGGCGACGAGATAAGTCAGTTTCAGCACATCGCCACGGGTTGAAAAATGCGGCCCAATGCCGGAAAACGCAAGGCCATCGGCCGCGAGTTCTTCACATACCTCTGCTGTTGCCGCATCTTCGAGCGGTAATTCGACGACGACCACTTCCGTCCGCGATCGCTCGACGAGCTCGCGCACCGTGTGACGAATCGCGTGCACGCTATCTTGCCCCAGCGTTTCCACTCGAATGTTTGCAAATGCTGCACTGCTGCGCAGCACGACCGCAAATGAACCGTGTTCTTGTATCGAGGAAGGCGGGCCGCCAAACTCAAACGGCGCTTGCATATTGGCATAGATGTCCGCGACCATGCCCTGATGCCGTTCCGGCACGTGCACGGTCCGCTTCTCGGTCGCCGTCAATGGCCGAAAGTACAACACGCAGCTCACGCGCTGCGACTGCTTGTTCGCAATGCCGCGAAACGATTCCGTCTGTGGCGACACAGCCAGGTCGACCCCGCAAACGTGCCCCCCATGGTGCGCGTCCGACTGCTGCGTAAAAGTATGGACCGCCACCGCGTCGGCGTACCATCCGGCCAATCTCAACGTCTGCGCCTCCTTTTCGAGTACGGCCTTCATTTGATCCAACAACCCGCGACCACGATGCGCGGGATCGACCGCCGCCTGCCCAATTTCGGCCACGCGACCCGCCTGATTCAGTTCCAACGCGCAGTGCCCTGCGACGCGGCCGTCCTCGCCGACCGCAACGATCGACACCAGCGCCCCACGCTGGTTCAATGCCGCGATCCGCTCGGGATAGTAAACATCCTCATTAAAATACGTGGTCCCGTACGTGCGATACATCAATTGCGAAACTTGCGTGGCCTCGTCCGGCAGCATCCGCCGCACGGCGTACTGCTGCTTAGGCGCCAACGGCACACTCGTCGTGGTTCGCGCAAGCTCTTCCGCCGACGACACGTCGCTCACGTGCATCGTATGCAACCATTTGACAAGCTGCAGCGCCTTGCCCTTCGGCCCGAATGCCAGCCAGTGCATTTGATCGACCACGTCCGCGGTGTGCGATCCGCGCAACCAGGCCGCTCCCTCGCCACCCTGCTGCAATCGCTTCTCCAACACATCGATATCTTGCGGCAGTCCCGAATCGCGCACGCGAATATCGAGCTTTCCGCCCTCATCGCAGATCGACAGTCCAATCACGCCGGATTCGTCCGGCGGATACGCAGTTTCGACTGCATCCTTCACCGCGCCCATTACAAGTTGCGCGACTCGCTCCGCGTCGTCAACCGAAAGAGGCAGCTGCCGCAACGTAGTGTCGATAAACGCCTGCACTCCCGGCAACACTCGCGGCTCGTTGTCGAACGACAATTCAGTGCGCATCGACGATTCCTCGCTTGTTTGCTCCTACCTAAGCGGTCAATTGTAACAGTTGACTAGCAATTTTCTCTATCGGATGGCCCCGCGGCTATTACCACCAACCCGATACGAAGGCACTTCCTCGCTTAAGCAATGAGTTTGCCGCTCTTTGGCCGCCCAATCTTCAGAGGTCGCAATATTGCCCGTTGCTAAGGGACAGCCATTGCCGGAAAATGGAAATGTAATCGACCTCCCGCGCTCGCACGTTCTTTCCCGCTCTAATTTTCCATGGCGCATGTGCGACGATTTTCGTTACTCGCCTCAATTATCGCCGGCTCCGCGTTCATCGGCGTGGCTTCCGCGAGTCAGCCCGTCAACTTCGACCGCGACATCCGGCCCATCCTGTCCAACAAATGTTTCGCCTGTCACGGACCAGATGATGGAAAACGCCAAGCCGGCTTGAGGCTCGATGACCAGAAGGTTGCCACTCATCCATTGGAATCGGGCGCGATCGCCATCGTGCCCGACAAACCGAATGCCAGCGAGCTCATTCGCCGCGTCACGAGTGCCGATAAAGACGAACGCATGCCACCGGCCGAGTTCGGCAAATCGCTATCACCGGCCGAGATCGCCATCCTACGCACTTGGATTAAACAGGGCGCTCACTACGCCAAGCATTGGTCATACGTAAAGCCCGTCCGCACCGCGCCGCCAACCGCCGCCGCGCCGTGGCAAAAATGGCCCCGCAACGCGATCGATCAATTTGCGCTGCAGACGATGTTGTCGCACAGTCTGCACCCTTCGCCCGAGGCCGACCGCTACGCCCTGGCGCGACGCATATTCCTCGATCTGACAGGACTACCGCCGACGGTCGAAGAGGTCGACACCTTCGTGCGGAATAAAGATCCCCATGCGTACGAGAAGCTCGTGGACGACCTGCTGCACCGCCCATCCTACGGCGAACATTGGGCCCGCATGTGGCTCGACCTGGCCCGTTATGCCGATAGCGCAGGCTATGCCGACGATCCGCCGCGCACCATTTGGGCTTATCGCGATTGGGTTATCAAGGCATTCAACGAAAACATGCCCTTTGATGAATTCACCATCGAGCAGATCGCCGGCGACTTGCTGCCGCATCCGACGCAAGACCAGCTCATCGCCACCGCCTTCCACCGCAACACCATGACCAACAATGAAGGCGGCACACAGGACGAAGAGTTCCGCAACGCCGCCATCGTCGACCGGGTGAATACGACAATGGCCGTGTGGATGGGCACGACGATGGCCTGTGCCCAGTGCCATAATCACAAATTCGACCCGATCTCGCAACGCGAATACTTTCAACTATTCGCGATCTTTAACAACACCGAGGACGCCGATCGCCACGACGAAGCCCCCGTATTGCCAATTTATAGTGATGCACAACGACGCGACTTAACGGGCGTATTCGATGATGTCGGCGTCGTCCAGTCGCTCCTGGCACTGTCGAGCAGCACACCTACGTCGGCATTTGCCGAGTTCGTCGCGGCAAGTCCTGAAAGACGTGATCTTAAGCCCATTACCACCGTACCGATTCAGCGCGAGCTCACCACCCATCGTCGTGAAACGCGGCTTGAATATCGCGGCAATTATCTTGACAAAGGCCCTTTGACCGAGTGTGGTCTGCCCTCGATATTCCCAAAAAAAATGCAAGGCGAGACGCTCGATCGATTGGCGTTGGCTCGCTGGCTGGTGGATAAAGACAATCCACTCACGGCCCGCGTCGTCGCCAATCGCTACTGGGAGATTTTGTTCGGACGCGGCATCGTC
>DASZZA010000348.1:0-4157 GCA_035545135.1 Lacipirellulaceae bacterium
CTTCCTGATTGGTGGCGGCGCGATGCTGTTCACGAAGGGGCTTACGAACGAAGCCGGCATGTACACAATCGCAATCGCGGGTACCGCATTTTATCTTCCCGATATCGTCCTGCGCTTCATTCGAAAATCACGTCAGAACAACATCTTCTTCGGCCTGCCCGATGCGCTCGACCTGATGGTTGTTTGCGTCGAAGCCGGCCTGGGCCTGGACCAGGCCATGCGCAAAGTCAGCGAAGAAATGAAGAAGACCTACGCGGTGATTGCTGAAGAGTTCGGCCTGTGCAACTTGCAGCTCCAAATGGGCCGTGCCCGTAACGACGTGCTCCATGACCTCGGCGCCCGCACTGGTGTTGATGACCTCAAGGCTCTCGCTGCCATTCTCATACAGGCCGATAAGTTCGGTTCCAGCGTGGCCCAGGCGCTCCGCGTGCAAAGCGACTCGATGCGGACCCGACGCCGCCAGATGGCCGAGGAGAAAGCGGCCAAGACCGCGGTGAAGTTGATCTTCCCGCTCGTGCTGTTCATCTTCCCGGCTATCTTCATCGTGCTCGTCGGCCCCGCCGCGATCACGATGATCAACGAGATGTTCCCGGCCATGAGCGGGCATAAATAACCGTCCTCGAATTGCCAGGCTACGCTCCAGCCGCGGGCGGTTTAGCACTGCTAGTTCACTTCCGGCGCAGGCGCGCGCGTGTCCGCCATATCTTTGCTCTTGCACCAACTCCGGACGATTGGTCCATTTAAGATCGAGAGAACAGGATTGAAGTCTCACTGATGGATCGATGCTGCCATGTCTGAATTGTCCCGCAGCCGAGGCCTTGCTGTCGTTTACGCCGCTACGATCTTCGTCAGCGCCTTTCTACTCTTCCAAATTCAGCCGATGATCAGCAAGGCGATCCTGCCTTGGTTCGGCGGCACGCCGGCTGTTTGGACCATCTGCCTGCTGTTCTTTCAGACACTGTTGTTCGCCGGCTACGCCTACGCACACTTCACTAACCACTGGCTGCGGCCGTGGAAGCAAGCTCTGCTGCATATCTCCGTGATCGTTGCCGCCCTCGCGCTGCTGCACGTACTTCCCTCGGCCAGCGAACAACCCAGCGGCAGCTCCGACCCCACGGGCGCAATCCTCACCATCCTACTCGTCACCATCGGGCTGCCATACTTCGTGCTTTCCGCGACCGGTCCCCTTTTGCAAGCGTGGTTCGCCCACTCCTTTCCCGGCCGAATGCCGTACCGACTTTATGCCTTATCGAACGTTGGTTCGCTGTTAGCGCTTCTGAGTTACCCCTTCCTATTCGAACGGGAACTCGACCTGACGTGGCAAACTCGCCTCTGGTCGGCCGGCTTTATCGGCTTCGCCATTCTTTGCACTTTCGCGGCTTGGCGCGTGTGGCGACTCGACGCAAACGGCCGCGCACCCGCAGGTCAGACTGTGCCGGACGGGCCCAACATTCGTGAGGCGCCGTCATCAGCACAGTCGTCCCATCCGCGTCCCGGCCATTACCTTCTCTGGCTTTTGCTGCCCGCTTTCGGCTCGGTCGTTCTCATTGCGACCACAAATCACATTTCCACCGACGTCGCCGTCGTGCCGCTCTTGTGGGTCGTGCCACTCGCTCTCTATCTGCTCACCTTCGTCATCGCGTTCGATCGGCCGGCGTGGTATTGGCCGATACTGACGGCGATCTTCACGCTCATTGCAATTTATCCCACTAGCGCGATCTACAAGAATAACAACGTCGGTTGGTTGAAATTGTACGATTGCGGCATGACAGGCCGCTCGATTCACATGGCAGCCGATCTTGTTCACGGGCTCGCGGGCGGCGACACGGACGCATCCGATGCGTCCACCGGTCCGCAAGTTCACATCGGCTTCAGGACGGCTCTATTCGTCAATTTCGCCGCGATGTTCGGCATCTGCTTGCTGTGCCACGGCCAGCTCGCCCGCCTCAAACCGCCCACGCGCTATCTCACCGGCTATTACCTGATGATCGCCGCGGGCGGAGCGCTCGGCGGCATCTTGGTTTCGGTCGTCGCCCCTCATGTGTTTAAAACAATTCTCGAATGGTCGCTGGCCACCTTCGCGGCGGCCGTCGGCGCTGTGGGGGTGATTCTGTCGGCCGTGATCAATCGCGCGGTTGACCCCGACTTGAAGTGGAATCCAGACAACTCCGCCGATGTTACGAATTCGCCGCCACGTCCATCGCGCTTCTGGCCCCGCTTGCTACTCGCCGGCATGTTAGTGCCCATCGCGTTCTATATGCTCGACATGACGGAGTTCCTGTTCTCGCAGCATAAGAACGCGGTGTACCAAAGCCGCAATTTCTTTGGTGCACTGACCATCCGTGAGGAAAATCCCGACAAGCCGGCAAACCGCCAGCTCGTGCTTTTGAACGGCACCACTTTGCACGGATCGCAATTCACTTTGCCCGAACGTCGCCGTCAACCCACATCGTATTACGGGCCAAAAAGCGGCGTCGGCCTCGTGGTGAGATATTTCCGCGCGAATCGCCCGCCGGGCGGAATCCGCATCGGAGACGTCGGCCTGGGCGCCGGCACTCTCGCCGCGTACGCCATGAAGTTCGACCACATCTGTTTCTACGAAATCAACCCGACGGTGATCGACATCAGCACAAGCGGCAAGTGGTTTACGTTCGTCACCGATGCCCGCAGCCGCGGCGCCCATTGCGACATCAAACTCGGCGATGCCCGCCTCTCGCTCCAACGCGAAATCGCTTCGAATTCCCCTTCCCGCTCTGGGGATGGGCTAAGAGAAACGCAGAACCCGAATCAGCTCGCAAAAGGCCAACTACCGTACCACATCCTCGTCCTCGACGCCTTCAGTGGCGACGCCGTGCCCACTCACCTCCTTACGGCCGAAGCGATGAACATCTACCTGCCGCACCTTGCCAGCACGGCGAACATGGGAGTCGATGGAGCGCTGCTCATCCACGTGTCGAACCGCTACCTTGATCTGGAGCGCGTCGCCCGCGGCGCCGCCGATTATATAGCGTACGATGCCGTCGAAATCCGCAGCGGCGACGATGATGCAAATTCCATCAATAGCGCCGACTGGGTCGTACTCACCCGCAATCAGGCGCTGCTGGCGTACTTGAAACCATACGCGAGTAAACCGTCATCCGCCGACAAGCCGCCGGTCCTTTGGACCGACGCGCACAGCAGCCTGTTCGAAATCCTGCGCTAACCATCGTACCGCAACCGCCGGTCGCGCGCACCCTCTCTAGCTGCGGCGCGAAGGCTCTCGCGTGCCATGAAGTAGTCGGCAGAACGCGCACGCGCTGTGTCAACGATCACGTTCGCTCCGCTCCTTCTCTACGATAGCTCCGCGACTACGGCCAATAGCGCGATAGATCTTGCGTAAATAACGGTAAACGCAACACAAAAGCTTGCGGTTTAGCTAGCATCGCCTTCAAGGTCAGTTCTGCTTGGGCAAGCTGCGCCGGTTCCACCAAAGTTTGCGCAGTTGCCGACGAACGCCGCCGATGATGACAACAGTGGCAATCCAATGCCTCTGTTTGCGGCCGGTCTCCGACCGAGCCACGCAACAGTGCGGGGCCGAGCGCCCGCGCATAAACAGTGGCAATCCACTTTTGACGGCCCTCGTTCGGGAGTGTTGCCTGCTATGCGTTGTACCTTCCTCGCTGCCGCCGCTGCTGTGGTCGTATTGATTACGGTAAACCGTGCCAACGCGGTCTGCTTCGACGACACGGCCCATTACATCAAGCATGGCTATTACGTCAACACGATGTGGCCATGGCCGTACGTTTGCCCGGATCGCAACGCGGTGAGCGAGCCGTTCTGCATCATGGTCAACAACGGTTGGCGACGCGAAAACTTGCTCGGCGCGCATTATTTTAATCCGGGAACTAACCAATTGAACGCGGCTGGTGAGTTGCGCGTGAAATGGATCATGACGCAAGAGCCTCCGCAACGCCGCAATATTTTCGTGGAACGGGAGTTGGATGCGAAGGTGAACTCGCAACGTACAGCGGCTGTTCGCGAATATGCGTCTCAATTCGCTGCCGACAATCATGCGCCGCAGGTGACTGAGACGAACCTGATGTCCGAAGGCCGTCCCGCCGTAATCGTGGACTTCACGAACACCAAATTCCAACAGAACATGCCTGCACCTGTATTGC
>DASZZA010000349.1:0-9151 GCA_035545135.1 Lacipirellulaceae bacterium
TGGACGCCATAGAAACGTTTGGCCTCGTTGGCGATAACGGCGTAAGGCGAACTTTCCGATGTGGCAACGACCTCGAATCCCGGGGGGATCGCGGTGATTTTGTCGCCATGGCTCATCCAGACGGGTTCATTTCCACTCGCGTCTCCGAGGCCCGCGAGCAGTGGCGACCGTTTCTCGATATGAATATCCGCGCGGCCGAACTCGCGGTCGTGCCCCGCTTCGACCTTGCCGCCCAACTGCGCACTCATTGTCATCTCGCCGTAGCAGATGCCAAGGACGGGGACGCCCAGTTCGAAGACCTGCTGGGGAGCGCGAGGGGTATTCGATTCGGTGACGGAGGCCGGGCCGCCCGACAGCACGACGGCTTGGGGCAATGCATCGCCTTTCAGTGCCTCGTCGGCTTTGTTGTAGGGAACAATCTCGCAATAGACGCCTGCTTCGCGCACGCGCCGCGCAATTAGCTGCGTAACCTGTGAACCGAAGTCGATAACGAGAACGGGTGCCGCCATGGGCGGATTTAGATCACCGCCCTAGTTGTTGTCCAGCGCGGCAGATTTGCCTGTCCGCTCGGCGCGACTGACCTCGGCCATGCCTTTTTTTGCGGCAGGATCGGAAGGATCGATATCGAGAGCCTCGTCGTAATATTGCATCGCCAAATCAGTTTGGTGGGCGCGGGCGTAAAAATCGCCAAGGGCCGCATAGGTGCCCGCTCGCGAGGGATCAGCTACCAAGGCTGCTTGGATATAGAGAATGGCGTCCTGCGTGTTGCCGGCGGCTTCCGCAGCGCGGCTCTCTTTGATGAGCGTGTCGATATTGTTTTCGGTCGCCCATGCGGGCACCGATAGAACCGAAAGCAGAGAGACTGCTAGGAAAAGACGCTTCATGGGGGCACCCGTTTTCTGGATATCGGGTTCCTTACGAGGCAGTCTCCAAACGCAAGACAGCGGCAAAAAACCCATCTGTTCCGGTAACATACGGCGAAGCGCGGAAGAAGTCATCGGGGAGCGGTAAATCGACCTCGGGGGTTCTTTCGCGCCAGATTGCTCCGGCGTTAGAGGTCCGAAAGCCGGGGTGGCGCATCAGGAAGGCCGAAAGGCGGTCTTCGTTTTCGCAGGGCAGGACAGAACAGGTCGCATATAAGAGGCGCCCACCAATGGCCACCCTGGTACTGGCCTGATCTAGGAGGCGGTCCTGAATGGACATCAGATCTGCCAAGCGAGACGCGGTAAGACGGCTGCGCAGCTCGGGTTGTCTGCGCCAGATGCCCGTCCCGCTACAGGGTGCATCTACGAACACCAGATCGAAGGGCCCGTCGGGCGGTTCGCCTTTGAGGAGGCAGGTATCAACGATTGAAACCCCGGCACGATGGGCTCTGGGCTGAAGGGCGGCAAGGCGTCTCCCATCGATGTCACAGGCAACAATTTTACCCAGATTGTTCATTTCAGACGCAAGTGCGAGCGATTTACCTCCGGCTCCCGCGGCAAGATCAAGCAACTGTTCGCCGGGTCGCGCACATGCGAGCAGGGCTGCAATCTGCGATGCCTCGTCCTGAAATTCGAACGCGCCCGATTCGAACAATGGGTGGCGGCCAAGAGACGAAAGACCCATGCTTGACGGAATACGGATACCGTATGGGGAGAAGCTGGTGCGTTCGGCGGTGTAACCCTCAGCTAGAAGCGCACTCAGCACCTCATCCCGCTGAGCCGTTAGCGTATTCACTCGCAAATCGACTGGCGCCCGCCCGGTCAGGGCTTTCATCTCAGTCAACAAATTCAGGCCGAAAGCACGTTCGAGCTCCGCGTCAAGAAATTCGGGAAACTCTCCTTCTGACGAACGAGGCATCCCGGCTGGCAGCGCCACGGCAATTTGGTTGCGTTCTCTATCGTTCAATGCGGAAGGTCCAAAGCGCGAACCATCAAAGAGGCTTTCAATCTGTTCCGCAGAAGCATTTTCCATCAGCAAGGAAGCGATGACAGCAGAGCGCGGATCATCGCTTTGCATACGCCAAGCGAAGGAGAAGCTGTGCCTCAGCACGGCGTAAACCCTCTCGGCAATGGCGGCGCGGTCTTTCGATCCGGCGAACCGATGGCGGCGCGCCCAATCTCTCAGGAGACCGTCCGCAGGCTGGGCAGACTTCTGCAGATGTTCGAGAATTTCAATTGCGGCCTGAAGCCGTGCCGACGGTGTCATGACGCCTTATTTCGCAACGAGCGTTATTCGTAAAATCGGATTTACCATAACCTTGCCCGAAATGCCGTCTTTCAGAGTTTGCCGACCGAAGGATCCAATGAAATCAAAAGTACTATGTTTATCGAACATTAAAGGAAAGCTGGTGTCATAGGTTGCCGAAAAGAAAGGCGAAAATCATGCCGTCACGCTCGATGAACATGTTTTACGCAAGTGCCGGGCTTGCGGTTGCCGCGGCGTGCGCATTCCTGGGCCTTGCCTATTTCGCCATCAGCTCGTCTTCCAGCCTTGTGCCTGCTTCGCTGGCCGGCCTTGGTCTGGCTGCATGCGCGGCAGTTGCGGTCATCCAGTTCAACGTGGCGCAGCAGTGGAACGAGCTGACCGAGACCTTGGAGCGGACGCAAGCCAAGCTCGCCGTTGAGATCAATGCGGGGCGTGCCAAGTCGAGCTTTCTTGGCAAGATCAGCCACGAACTGCGCACACCTCTGAATGCCATCATCGGCTATGCCGACGTATTGACACAGCACATGTTCGGGCCCATCGGAAGTCCCCGTTACGATGACTACGCAATGAACATCCGTCAGGGCGGCGAAACGTTGCTCAACATCGTCAACGACCTCTTCGAGATCGCTCGTGCCAATGCTCGCGACGGCGAATTCACCTGCGAACCGATCGATGCAGGTGTTGTGGCGGGCAAAGTTGTCGCGGAATTGAACCCCAAAGCTGCCGACAAAGGCCTGCACCTGAAAATCGACGTATTGCCGCGCCCGATCTGGGCCTTCGGACAACGCGAAGCGTTGCGCCAGGTCCTACTCCGGGTGATTGGAAATGCGATAAAGTTTACCGACCACGGCGGCACGATCGTGGTCAACGTGGTGCCCTCGCCCAACAGCGTCCACATCATGGTAACCGATAACGGCATCGGCATTCCGCAGGAACACCTTGCACAGCTCGGCACCGCCTTCGCCCAGGTCGAAGATCATGCTTCGCGCACGCACGGCGGCCTGGGACTTGGTCTTGCCATAGCCCGCGGCTTGGTCGAGCGCATGAACGGCAATCTCAAGATAGAAAGCATTTCGGGTCGGGGAACACGCGTCACAATTCATCTATGCGACGCAGAGGAGCATGCTGCACCAAAAGACGATCTAGGGCCGGAACCGAAAGAAAAAGATTACTTCCGCGCATCCGGCGGTCAAAATCCCTTCGAAGCGGCAGCTTAGGAAGTAGAGAAAACCAATACTGGTATCTGCGAAGGCCACGAAGTTGATCTATTGCGCGCCGGGGTAGTTCGGGCTCTCCCGAGTCACCACCACATCGTGCACATGGCTTTCACGCAATCCCGATCCTGTTATGCGCACGAACCGCGCTTTCTTGTGAAAGTCCTCGACGGTCGGGCAGCCGGTGTATCCCATTGCGGCGCGCAACCCACCGATCACTTGATGCACGACATTCGATACCGGGCCCTTATAGGGAACTTGGCCTTCAACACCTTCCGGAACGAGCTTCAGCGTATCGTTCACTTCGGCCTGGAAATAGCGATCTGCTGAACCGCGCGCCATCGCGCCCACCGACCCCATGCCGCGGTAGCCTTTGTAGGAACGGCCCTGATAGAGGAAAACTTCGCCTGGCGCCTCCTCGGTACCTGCCAGAAGGGAGCCCACCATCGCCACATTGGCGCCGGCAGCAATCGCCTTGGCCAAATCGCCAGAGTATTTGATTCCGCCGTCAGCCACGACGGGAATCCCAGCCTTGGCGGCGATCGAGGCAGCGTCCATTATCGCCGTCAACTGAGGTACCCCCACACCGGCCACGATTCGTGTCGTACAGATCGAACCTGGACCGATACCAACTTTGACGGCGTCAGCACCCGCATCGATCAATGCCTTTGCCGCATCTGCAGTGGCAATGTTTCCGCCTAAAATCTGAGTGTAGTTCGATTCTTTCTTGATACGGCTAATCGCATCAATCACACCTTTGGAGTGGCCGTGCGCCGTGTCGACCACCACAACGTCGCATTCGGCTTCGATAAGTGCGAGGGCACGTTTGAAGCCGTCTTCGCCAACCCCCGTCGCAGCAGCGACCCTTAATCTTCCCCGCTCGTCCTTTGTGGCATTGGGATACTTTTGAGCCTTCTCGATATCCTTGACAGTGATGAGGCCCACGCAGCGATACGCGTCATCCACGACCAAGAGCTTTTCGATGCGATGCTGGTGGAGTAGGCGCCGGGCCTCGTCCGGCTTCACGCCTTCGCGGACGGTGACGAGCCTCTCCTTCGTCATCAGTTCATGCACCGGTTGCTGCAGATCGGTGGCGAAGCGTACATCGCGGTTCGTTAGAATACCTACGAGCTTGCCGGCACCCTTGCCGTTGGCCCCCTCGACCACAGGAATGCCGGATATCGAGTACCGCTGCATGAGCGTAAGCGCATCGGCGAGCGTTGCGCTGGGAGCGATGGTAACCGGGTTCACTACCATGCCGCTTTCGAACTTCTTCACTCGGCGAACCTGTTCAGCTTGTTCTTCGATGGTGAGATTCTTGTGAATCACGCCAATGCCGCCAGCCTGAGCCATAGCGATCGCCAGGTTGGCCTCCGTGACCGTGTCCATGGCGGCAGAGATAAGAGGAATTCCGAGTTCAACGGAATTGGTGAGGCGGGTCCGCGTATCCACTTGACCCGGCAGGACTTCGGAAGCTGCCGGAACCAGCAGCACATCATCGAAAGTGAGGGCTTCGCGGATGCTCAGGGGCACGTCCTTGATCAGGGCCTCTTGAGCGCCGAGCCTTTACCAGCGCCCCCCTGATTCCGCAAGGGAGCAACATTCCCGTCGTTAGGCTCCCTTAAACCCTTGAGCCACAAGATAAAGTTCCACGGATTCGGATCGCGATGCAGGCGGCTTAACGTGTTTGACATCGCGAAAGTTCTTTTTGATGCGCGCCAGCAGTTCGCCGGTGGCGCCACCCTGAAAGGCTTTCCCGATAAAGAAGCCGCCCGGCTTCAAAACATCTTCAGCCAGGCAGAGCGCCGCTTCCAGGAGAGCAGTGGTGCGCAAGTGGTCGGTCGCGCGGTGTCCTGTGGTTGATGCCGCCATGTCCGACAGAACCACGTCGGCGGGGCCTCCCAGTGCCGTTTTTAGCCGACCGGGCATTTCCGGATCGGTCAAATCACCGTGAAATATCTGAGCGCCGGGGATTGGCTCCATCTCCAGAATATCTACGGCAACAATAATGCCCCCCTCGCCGATACGCTGGGCAGCGACCTGACTCCATCCACCCGGGGCGGCGCCCAGATCGAGGATGCGGCCACCCTTCTTGAGAAAGTGAAATTTTGAATCGAGCTCGATCAATTTGAAGGCCGCCCGGCTCCGGTACCCTTTGGTCTTTGCGGCATGAACATATGGGTCGTTGAGCTGGCGTTCGAGCCAACGGCGGGAGGAAACGGTGCGGCCCCGCACACTCCTAACCCGCACACGGTCGCCACCACGTCCGGAATCTCGATTACTCATATTTTTGCCCGCAAAATAAACATTTTGATTTCGATGGTAACATCATGACTTATCCGCTGTCGTGCAAGGCTGGCATGCGCCGCGCCGGCGGGTGGGTTCCTTGACGGTTTTGCACCTGCAAAATAATAAGTTGCAGCGTCGGCAAAGACGTTGCCACGGCAATCATTGTGGCCGCTAAATCAAACGAATTGCAGGTGCAATCATGCGGCATGTAAGCCGAGCAGTTTTCGTTGTCGCATTGTTGCTCGCGACAGCAGCCTGCAATCAGGGCGGCGGAAACAAACCACCGCCTCCCGAAGTGGGCGTCGTAACGGTCCAACCGCAGCCGGTTTTGTTGGAAGCCGAATTGCCCGGGCGAACGTCGCCCTACGCGACATCCCAGATACGCCCGCAAGTCAACGGCATAATCCAAGCGCGACTGTTCACGGAAGGCGGCCGGGTTACAGCCGGTCAACCGCTCTATCAGATCGATCCAAAGCCCTATCGGGCGACCTATGACAATGCCGCCGCGACGCTTGCTACCGCGAAAGCGAAAGCCACGCGTTACGGAGCCCTGTTGAAGCAAAAAGCCATCGCGCCGCAGGACTACGACGATGCGCTCGCTGCATACAAGGAAGCAGCAGCCAACGCCGAAGCGGCGCGTATCAATCTGGACTACACGCGGATCACGGCTCCCATATCAGGCATTATAGGGCGATCGCTGGTTACCCAGGGGGCTTTGGTAACAGCAAATCAAGCCGATCCGCTCGCCACCATCCAGACGCTGGATCCGATTTATGTCGACATCAATCAATCGAGTTCTGAACTGCTTGCGCTGAAGCGCGCAATGGCAGACGGGCAGGTGAGCCGGGATGCGCCGCAAGCCGCGCGCGCCAAGCTCATACTGGACGATGGTACGACATATGGGCGTGAGGGTACGTTTGAATTCAGCGAAGTCACCGTCGATCAGACAACAGGCACCGTAACATTGCGCGCCCGCTTTCCCAACCCGGACGGCCTTCTGCTCCCGGGAATGTATGTGCGCGCGCAAATCGTCGAAGGGATAAACGAGAAAGCGATACTTGCACCCCAGCAAGCCGTCAGCCGGAATGAAAGAGGCGAGCCCACCGCGCTGATCGTGGATGACAAAGGCATCGTGCGATTGCGCCTGCTCAAGGTCTCGCGAACCGTGGGGGACAACTGGCTCGTTACGGACGGACTGAAAGGCGGTGACAAGCTGATTGTCGAAGGGCTGCAGAACGCGCGGCCCGATCAACCCGCCAATGCCGTGCCGGCAGGGTCCAAACCGGCCGCGCAGCAACCGGCTTAGGGCGCGCGCATGTCACGTTTCTTCATTGAGCGACCGGTTTTTGCCTGGGTGATCGCAATCGTCATTATGCTGGCGGGCATACTGTCGATCCTGACGCTTCCGATCTCTCAGTATCCCGCCATTGCGCCGCCGGCCGTTAGCGTGAATGCGTTTTATCCGGGAGCTTCTGCCGAGACTCTGCAAAACTCGGTAACCCAGGTCATCGAGCAACAACTCAGCGGCATCGACAACCTGCTCTATTTCTCGTCTTCGTCCAGTTCGTCGGGACAAGTGACGATTACCGCCACATTTGCGGCTGGGACGAACCCCGATATCGCGCAGGTGCAAGTCCAGAACAAGGTCACTCAAGCAACGACGCGCTTGCCACAAGAGGTTCAGCAACAGGGCATTACGGTCGCAAAATCGCAGACGAGCTTCCTTCTGATCGTGGCGCTCTACGACGATAGCGGCCGCTACACCAACGTGGATATTGCCGACTTCCTGGCAAGCAAGCTGCAGGACCCGCTGTCGCGCGTGCCGGGTGTAGGCGATATTCGGGTGTTCGGATCGCAATACGCCATGCGTATCTGGCTCGATCCCAATAAGCTCGAAACCTTCCAGTTGACGCCGGCCGACGTGAAGGCGGCGGTTCAGGCCCAGAATACACAGGTGTCGGCAGGCGAAATCGGCGGACTTCCTTCGATCAAGGGACAGGCCCTGAACGCGACAGTTACGGCCCAATCGCGGCTGACGACGCCGGAGCAATTCCGAAACATCATATTGCGCAGCTCGCAGGGCGGCGCCGCAGTGAAGTTGGGCGATGTTGCGCGCGTGGAAATTGGAGCGGACAGCTATTCCACGCTGAGCCGCATGAACGGCAAGCCAGCATCGGGCATCGCGATTCAACTCGCTCCCGGTGCGAATGCATTGACCACGGCGAACGCCGTAAAGGCAAAAGCGAGGTCGCTGGCAGAATCGTTTCCGCCCGGCGTGAAACTGGGCTTCCCCGTCGACAACACGACTTTCATCCGCCTGTCAATTCGCGAGGTGGTGAAGACGCTGGTCGAAGCCATTCTGCTTGTCATTCTCGTGATGTTCGTCTTTCTGCAGAACTGGCGCACCACGCTTATTCCGGGCATCGCCGTGCCGGTGGTGTTGCTTGGTACGTTCGGCGTGCTGGCGGCCGCGGGATATTCGATCAATACGCTCACGCTGTTCGCGCTGGTGCTTTCGATCGGCTTGCTGGTCGACGATGCGATTGTCGTGGTGGAGAATGTCGAGCGCATCATGCGCGAAGAAGGTCTCGGACCGAAGGACGCTACAATCAAGTCGATGGGGGAAATCACCGGCGCGCTTGTCGGCATCGCGCTGGTGCTTTCGGCCGTGTTCCTCCCCATGGCATTCTTTGGCGGATCGACCGGCGTCATCTATCGACAGTTCTCGGTCACCATCGTGTCGGCGATGGTGCTTTCGATATTCGTGGCGCTTGTCCTGACGCCCGCGCTATGCGCGACGATGTTGCGGCCGATCCCGCAAGGCGGTGACGAACTGCATGGCAAATTCTTCACCTGGTTCAACCGCACATTCGAACAGACTCGCGAGAGATACCAGGCCATCGTCGCAAGACTTTTCACCAGGTTGCGCCCGATGATGATCGTCTATGGCCTGATCGTATTGGCGATGATCGTATTGTTCATTCGCTTGCCGTCGGGCTTTCTGCCCGAGGAAGACCAGGGATCCGTCCTTGCGCAGTTCACGCTGCCTTCCGGCGCGGTGCAATCGCGCTCGCTGGAAGTCGCCAAACAGATCGAACATCATTGGATGGTCGACGAGAAAGATAACGTCGACACGGCTTTCATTGTCATCGGCTTCAGCTTTGCCGGGCAGGGGCAGAATTCAGGCATTTCCTTCGTTCACCTGAAACCGTGGGACGAGCGGCCGGACAGCGCGCAGACGATCGCCCGCAATGCGATGATTGCGTTTTCGAAGATCCGCGACGCACAGGTGTTTGCACTCGTGCCGCCCGCCGTGCAGGAATTGGGCATCGCCTCGGGCTTCGATCTGGAACTGGAGGATCGCGGCAATCTTGGCCATGACGGACTGATGGCGGCACGCAATCAGTTGCTGGGGCTCGCCGCACAAGATCCGCTGCTGGTGGCGGTGCGGCCCAATG